>CAZDWF010000151.1:0-7490 GCA_964508895.1 uncultured Bacteroidales bacterium | reverse complement strand
ATTTCCAGGAACGTCCTGTATATATGCCGAGAATAATATATACTTACCATCGGAAGTAAAAGTAGTGGGATACTCACTCGAGGAATTTGTTGTTATCCTTTTAGCCTTCCCACCTTTTTCAGGAATAGTATAAATATCATAATTCCCAAACCTTCTTGAGGCAAAAGCAATTGTTTCACCATCTGGTGACCAAACGGGCATGTAATCATATGCTTCATGCATACTAAGAATTTTCGCTTCCCCACCTGTAGCATGAACAGTGTAAAGGTCTCCCTGGTATGAGAATACAATGGTTTCTCCATCAGGTGATATAGCAGGATACCGCAACCATAGAGGAGTATCTTGGGCAATAATTATGCTTATAATGAAAAAGGAAATTAGAAAAATTGTAATACGTTTCATGAGCTTAAGGATTTATTACTGCAAAATTAGGAAACTTAACCAACAAATATGAACAATTTTCCAGTTGAACCATTTCAATTTATGTATGACAAAAAAAGAAGCTGTAAATAATTCATTATAACAAAAAAGTTATGACAATGATTCTTTTAGAGCATTTAGAACTTTATTGTAATTTTGCAACAACATGAAAGATAAGAATAAAATTGAAGTTATGTCGCCTGTAGGCTCTTATGAATCAATGATGGCAGCCATTCAGGGGGGAGCTGATTCAGTATATTTTGGTGTTGGAAAGTTGAATATGAGGTCGAAATCTTCTCAAAATTTTACTATAGAAGATCTTCGAGAGATCAGCAGAATTTGCAGTGAGCACAATATAAAAACATATTTAACACTGAACACTGTTATTTATAACAACGAGATAGAAGAAATGAAGATCATTGTTGATACTGCAAAAGAAAGTGGCATTTCTGCTATTATAGCTTCTGATCAAGCTGTAATTCAATATTGTTTAAAGGTTGAAATGGAGATACATATGTCGACACAAACCAATATTTCCAATATTGAAGCTGTAAAATATTACTCTCAGTTTGCTGATGTGATGGTAACAGCCAGAGAATTGTCACTTGAGCAAGTTGCACAAATTACCAATGAAATTGAAAATCAAAATATAACAGGACCTTCTGGTAATCTTATACAGATTGAGATCTTTTCTCATGGTGCTTTGTGCATGGCTATTTCAGGAAAGTGTTATCTCAGTCTGGATAATATGAATTATTCTGCCAATCGTGGTGCTTGTTTACAGTTATGCCGAAGACCCTATAAAGTAACAGATAAAGACGGAGGAGTGGAACTTGAAGTTGATAATGAATATATAATGTCTCCGAAAGATCTTAAGACAATTGGCTTTCTGGATAAAATACTACAAGCAGGAGTTAAAGTATTAAAGATAGAAGGACGGGGAAGATCGCCTGAATATGTAAAAACCGTAACAGAATGTTATAAAGAAGCTGTAAAAGCAATTCAGGAGGGAAGTTATACACCAGAGAAAATTGATGAATGGAACACTCGGCTTGACAGTGTTTATAATCGTGGTTTCTGGGATGGATATTATTTAGGGAGAAAAATGGGTGAATGGTCTGAGAAGTATGGGAGCCATGCTACTAAAAAGAAAATTTATGTGGGTAAAGTCACCAATTATTTCTCCAAGCTCAAAGTTGCTGAAATTAAAATTGAAACAAATGATCTTATTCCTGGAGATGACATCTACATTATTGGTCCTACAACCGGAGTTTACAAAGGCAAAGCTTCAGAAATAAGAGTTGACTTGAAAAATGTTGATAAGGCAATAAAGGGAGATCTTTGTTCCATTCCTGCTGACACATTCCTGAGAAGGTCCGATAAGCTTTATAAGATTATTGATACGATTGATGAGATTAAAAAATAAGTTACAAGTTACAAATCGTAAGAAGTTGTCCAGTCAAGCGTTATGCGTTAGCTTAACGATATTTTTAATTATTAATTTCTAATTATTAATTAAAAACAGGGTTACCTTTTCTCACTTTTAGGTATTAATATATGCATCTGGTCAACTTTAAGATTTTTTTTCATTTTGAAAAGTTTATTAGATTTGGGTTAGAGAGCGTTTGGTCAACGCTCTCTTTTTTTTTGATAGAAAGAAGATTTATAAACTTTTTTCATAAAACAGGGTTACCTTTTACCGATTTAAGGTATTAATATATGAAAAAGTTACTTTTTCATTTTGATAATTATAAGATTTGGGTTAGAGAGCGTTTTGGTCGACGCTCTCTTTTTTTTTTACATTTGTCCATGCTTTTTAATCTTCATACCCATACCAATTTTTGTGACGGATCAGACCATCCTGCGGAATATATAAAAGCAGCTATCGAAAACGGATTTAAGGTTTTAGGATTCTCCAGTCATGGCCCAATGCCATTTGATAACTATTTTTCAATACAAAATGATGTCAAACTTCAGGCTTACTGTTCAAGCATCCTGAAACTTAAAGAAAAAAACAAAGATCTAATTGAAATTTACCTTGCCCTAGAACTGGATTATATTCCAGAAACTACATATCCATTCCTGAAAATAAAAACTGATTTTAATCTGGATTATGTAATTGGCGCCATACATTTTATTAAATATTTAGATTATATGTGGTTTATTGATGGGCCTGATAATGGACGATATGCTCAAGGATTAAAAGAATATTTTAATAATGACATTAAAAAAGCTATCACCAAATATTATTCTCAGATCAATGAGATGATTACCAATGAAAAACCTGATATCATTGCTCATTTCGATAAAATTAAAATGCATAACAGAGATAGATTTTTCAATGAGACGGATAAATGGTATATAGATCTTGTATATGAGACTATGGAACTTCTACAGAAAAATGATACTATCGTTGAAATTAATACACGGGGAGTCTACAGGAAAAGATCCAATAGCTTCTTTCCCGGAGAATGGATTATAAGGTTGCTTAAAAAAAAGGGGATCAGGATCACTATCAGCAGTGATGCACATAAAACGGAAGATTTGCCACTACTGTTAAATGAAGCAAGAGAGTTAGCAATACAATGTGGATACAGGGAAATATTTGCTTATTCCAAAGATGGTTTTATCCCTGTTGAAATATAGTTATCGGATGCCAGATACCTGATCCCGGATGTTGACAGTGTATATCGAAGTTTTTTATATAACAATAACACAAAGGTACACAGTTAGCGAAGGCTTGCTTCACTTTGAATCTGAGTAAGCCACTTCTCAATACGTTCATCAGTTAATTCTGCTTGCTGGTCTTCATCGAGAGCCAATCCTAAAAACTCCTCACCATCAATTGATTCTGAGTCAGTATGTTCATAACCTTCAATAGGCCACCTACCAATAAATTTCGCACCGCACTTTCCAAATTCTTCATGAATTGTTTTAATACCATCAACGAAATGATCAGGATACAATATCTGATCTCCTAAACCATAAATTGCTACAAAACTTTTAGACAAATCAAGTTTCTCAAGCTTATCGAAAAACTCATACCATCTCGATCTATGGGTATCTTCCCAATTGTCTGCTCCGATGGTTGAATTTCCAATGATCAATAGTTTATACTCAGGAATCTGCTCCATATCTATAGAAGTAATGGCAAAAATATCAGCTTTATCTTCACCGAGTTTTTCTACAATCTTTTCTCCTGATTTTTCAACATTTCCGTTCTTGGGCCAATAAATCAATGCTATGTCTTTCATTTTATTTCTCTTTTTTATTGAAATAATATTTCATCGATAATTCACAAACTTCTTTAAATGTGTCTTCTATATTTCTGAATTTAATGTCAAGTGCTTTCTTCAATTTCTTGCTTGAATATCTGTATTCAGTCATCGCCGTAGTAGTGGTCTCCCTGGTAATTACAGCAGGCCTCTTCCTGAAAAGGCTTGCCACTGCTTCAAACCTCCAGGCCAGTTCGCTCATAAGTTTATTTACCTTAATCTTCGGCCGTGGCTTACCAAAATTATCAGCTATCATATTAAACACCTGATGGTAATTTAAGTTTTCAGCTGAGACCACAAATCTTTCATTTTCTATATCACTTTCTTGCAATAAGATCATTGCCATCACTAGATCCTTCACGTCGATAAAGCCATTCACGCCCGTAGTATAAAACTTTAATCCATGCCAGACCTCAGAAAACAATTGAGTACTTCCCTTATAAGGATTTGAGAGTCCCAGAATTATTGATGGATTAACAATTACTGCAGAAAGACCTTCTTCTATACCTCTCCAGACCTCCTTTTCAGCTAGAAATTTACTGATACCATATTTTGAATTGTCTTTGGATTCCTTCCATTCCGTGCCTTCATCAACCAGCCCATCAAATTCAGCTCTGCCTAAAGAAGCTATTGAGCTCACATAACAAAGTTTCTTAACTTTATTATCTATAGCAATATTCACTACGTTGGCTGTCCCTTCAACATTAATCCGCTTCATCAGATCTTTTTCTTTGGTTACAAAACCAATCATTGCAGCAACATGATATACAAAATCGACATCTTTCATTGCATCTTCTAAAGATATAATATCCAGGATGTCTCCCTCAAACCATTCTATTGAATTTAAAAGATCCATGGCATTTTCATCGTATTGATGAAATATCATTTTGGTATAATCAATATTTGAGCTTTTCCTGTGAAGCGCCCTCACCTTCTCACCTTTCCTGCATAATTCAAGCAGAAGATGTGAACCAACCAGACCTGTTCCTCCTGTTACTAGTATCATTCCACAAAGCTATAAATTAATTATGAACGAATGGTAGCTGGTCTTGCAAAAAGCTATTAGGCACTGGGTTCTAGTCGCTAGGTATTGTGGCTTCAGTGGTGAAAATGAGTTGTTATCCAATGATTCATCAAAATTAAATCTTTATCTAATATTTATAAAATTTTTATGTATGACCAATGTAACAGTACAATTCCCAGCTATTTGCACTAATAACCAAGTACCTAGCGACTAGAACCCAGTGCCCAGTGCCCAGTGCCTATTTAAATATAACTAACAGTTCCTGCATTCGCACGCTTTCTATATCTTTGCAAAAATTTATCACCATGAACTTTGTTGAAGAACTAAGCTGGAGAGGCATGATTCACGATATGATGCCTGGAACTGAAGAACAGCTTGCCAAAGAAATGACTGCAGGATACATTGGTTTTGATCCTACAGCAGATTCATTACATATCGGTAGTCTTGCCACCTTAATGATACTGAAACATTTACAGATTGCAGGACATAAGCCTGTTGTGCTTGTTGGAGGGGCTACAGGAATGGTAGGTGATCCTTCAGGAAAATCCCAGGAAAGGAATCTTTTGGATATTGAGACCCTTAATAAAAATCTCGAAGGTCAAAAAGCTCAACTGATGAAATTCCTGGATTTTGATTGCGGTGAAAATTCTGCCATAGTGGTAAATAATTACGATTGGTTCAAAGACTATTATTTCCTGGATTTCATCCGTGATATAGGCAAGCACATAACTATCAGTTATATGATGGCTAAAGATTCTGTGCAGAACCGCCTTGAAAGCGGTCTTTCATTTACTGAGTTCACTTACCAGCTTGTTCAGGGATATGACTTCCTTTTCCTGTATAATAATTACAATTGCAAACTTCAGATGGGTGGTTCAGATCAATGGGGTAATATTACCACAGGAACAGAACTCATTCGCAGGAAGGAAAGTGGTGAAGCTTATGCTCTCACAACACCTCTGGTAACCAAATCCGATGGTGGAAAATTTGGCAAAACAGAACAGGGAAATGTGTGGCTCGATCCTGAGAGAACATCACCTTATGCATTCTATCAATTCTGGCTTAACACTACTGATGAAGATGCTGAAAAATATATAAAGATCTTCACTCTTTTTACTCAGGATGAAGTTGAAGAGCTGATCGAAAAACACAAAGAAGCACCTCATACCAGGGAATTGCAAAAAGCACTTGCTAAAGACCTGACAATTCGGGTTCACTCGGAACAGGATTATGATGCAGCTATAGAAGCTTCCCAGATATTATTTGGAAAAGGCACGACAGAAACTCTAAGAAAGCTCGATGAAAAAATGCTGTTAAATGTTTTTGAAGGAGTTCCTCAAAGCGAAGTTGCTAAATCAGAAATAGATGAAGGAGTTTCAATAATCGATTTCCTGTCAGAAAAAACCAACATCTTCGCATCCAAAGGAGAAGTCCGCAGGATGCTTAAAGATAATGGGGTTTCTGTAAACAAAGAAAAAGTGAAAGATGACTTTGTTGTTTCTGACAAAGATCTTCTCAACGGCAAATACATCCTGATACAAAAAGGAAAGAAGAACTACTTTTTGGTTGTTGTGAAATAAAAAAGCCGAAGCAATCGCTCCGGCTCATTTCTGAATTCCTTTTTCTGAACTCTGAATTCGTTTTTCTTTACTTATATCAATCCTTTAGCATGTTTCTCACCAATAACCTTCAGCATATCAACAGTCATTTCTGGCAATCTGAACTTAGGATCCCAGCCCCATTCTTCACGGGCAGCGCTGTCGTCCATTTTGTTTGGCCAAGATTCTGCAATAGATTGTTTTAATGCGCTTACATCATAAGTCATTTCAAACTCAGGAATATGTTTCTTAATTTCAGCAGCGATAATTTCAGGATCGAAACTCATTGCAGTTACGTTAAATGCATTTCTGTGAATCAATTTTGAAGGATCAGCTTCCATCAGATCGATAGCAGCATCCAGTGCATCTGGCATATACATCATATCAAGGAAACATCCTGCAGGAAGAGGACAAACAAACTTTTTATTCTTGATTGCTTCGTAATAGATCTCAACAGCATAATCAGTAGTTCCACCACCTGGAAGGGTAACGTTTGAAATAATTCCCGGATATCTTAAACCACGGGTATCAACATTAAAGCGTTTGAAGTAATAATCGCTGAGAAGCTCACCAGCCACTTTAGTTACACCATACATGGTTCCCGGGCGCTGAATAGTATCCTGTGGAGTATCATCTAATGGTGTTGAAGATCCAAAAGCACCGATAGAACTTGGGAAGAAAACAGCACAATTGTTTTCACGAGCAATTTCCAGAACGTTATAAACGCCGTTCACACCTACATTCCATGCCGCCTGTGGTCTTTCTTCAGCAACACCAGATAATAGTGCAGCAAGATTATAGATTGTATCGATCTTGTATTTTTTTACAGTATCAAGAATCTTTTCAGGCATGGTTGCATCACACATTGCAGATGGTCCTGAATTCATAACCTCATCACTGGGCATGGTTTTCCGGAATCCTGCAACAACATTATCACTACCATAAATTTCGCGTAATCTCATTGTAAGCTCAGAACCAATTTGTCCTGCTGTTCCAATTATCAGAATATTTTTCATTTTTGAAATATTTTAATTGTTATTTAATTCACAGAATTGAAAGGCAAAAATAAAACTTTTTTAGTAGCCAAGGCATTTTTAATGAAAAAGTTACTTCAATAATCTGTCAGTTTTTATCAATTAATTTTATATTTGCAATTCCTGTGAAAAATTTAAC
>CAZDWF010000150.1:0-7770 GCA_964508895.1 uncultured Bacteroidales bacterium | reverse complement strand
GTAGAACAGGGCTTTGCCGGTCGCGGGGTCGTGGGCCATGCGGTGGCGGACATAATCGGCGAAACTCGCGAGATCGCTGACCTCATCGGTTGTCGCTGTCGACGCCTGCAGGTTGTTGTCGTTATCCATGCTTGTGCACGACGGGAATGGGCTGGCGCCCTCTGTTCCCTTCACCAGGTCATTGACCTCACGGATCTCTTCTTCAAGTGCCTTCTTCAGGTACTCGTTGCTGGACTCTAGCGCGGCCTTGTAGTCCCATCTTTTCAACTCTCATTCGGAGTTTGTATCCAGGTTACCCAATATTGTTGGTTTGCTTCTTTTTGGATTAAGCATTTATCTTTTCCTGAAAAATTATTACACCCGAAAACAATCTGCATTAATAGCATTTGCTTTTATTACTTCAGGAAGAATATTGTTCTGGGAGTCGTTTATGTGCCTGATAGATATCACTTTTTCATTTCTGATCTTTACAATGTTTATGGTGATATTCCATTTTGGTGAGAAAAAAAGCTTTTATAAACTTTTCATTTTCGCATACTTTATTGCAGCACTGGCTTTTTTGATGAAAGGCTTGCCTGCCGTAGTATTTCTTGGAATAACGCTACTAATTTATTTTGTATACAGCCGTAAGTTTAACTCATTATTCAGACTATCTCATTTTGTTGGAATGTTTGTTTTTCTTATTGTTACTGGTTTATATTATTATAGCTATTGGTTGCATAATCCTGACTCATTTGTTTTTGAAAAGTTATTGAGTGAATCTACAGGTAGATTTTCAGATTATACCTTTCTTGATGTTTTAGAAAGGATTTACATGTTCCCAGTGGAAATTTTTTACCATTTCCTTCCATGGACAATATTATTAATATTTCTTTTGAAACGTGGGTTGTATGATGATTTCATAAAGAACAGACTCATAAGTTTCTGTCTGCTTATATTTTTCTTCAATGTTATCCCATATTGGACTGCACCCGGATTTTTCCCAAGATATATCCTGATGTTGGTGCCATTGATTTATATAATACTGTTTGACTTCTATTTCCATTATACAGAGAAGTATTATATAAGAACTAAAATTTTAAACTATCTGTTTGGATTTGCACTTATATGTATAGCACTTCTGTATATTACTCTTCCACTTTTTGAAAAAACATCTCATTATCCATATATCTGGTTTGTTTCTGTTTTGTTTCTTCTGTTTGCCATATTGATATTTTTTATATTTATCAAACTGACAAGATCCAGGATGATATTAATTATAATAGCACTTCTTTCTTTCAGGATAATATTTGGATTGTATATATGGCCTTTAAGACATGAGACTGTAAAACCCTATAAGGATGACGCTTTGACGATCGCTGAATTAACAAAAGATGAAGAAGTGGAAATACTTTTCTGGCATAACCTGCATCATGGATTGTCATTTTATCTGACTAAAGAGAAATGGAAGATATTGCCAACTAACAGAACAGGAATAGATATTGTTACAAATAAATTTTATATTATTGATGAAAATAGCCTTAGGGAAGTTGGAAGTAATGGTTTTGAATATGATCAGTTTATGAAATTCAAACCCATGGATGAATGGCGAAATATTTACCTGATCAAGTTTACTGAAATTGGAGAAAACCCTGATAATAATCATTTTAAAAAATAAGAAATGAATGATATAGTGTCGGTATTGCTTCCTGTTTATAATGAGCAGGATAATATAAAACAACTTGTTGATGAAATAGTAGACTCTGTTAAAGAGGAGAAGTACACTTTTGAAATACTTCTTGTAAATGATGGAAGTATTGATGATACCTGGGTTATTATTGAAGAACTTTCCTTGAAATATAAACAAGTAAAAGGTATCGATCTGGCAGGTAATTACGGACAAACAATTGCTCTGAGAGCCGGCCTGGAAAACTCTACCGGAGATATTGTTGTTATGATGGATGGTGATCTTCAGCACGACCCGGCTTATATACCTGAATTTTTGCGTTATATAGAGGAAGGATATGATATGGCAGGTGGATCAAAAGCGAATCGTCCTGGCAATATGATACAAAAATGGCTTGCGAATCTTGCTCATTTTATTATTCGAACGATATCTGGTGTTAAGATGAAATATTTTGGAGCAACATTCAGGGCATATAGAAGATATTTGCTTGAAAACACAAATATGTTAGGCGATGCACACAGGTTTCTTGGAGCTGTTGTCGCCATAAAAGGAGTTAGGTTTATTGAGGTCCCTATAGAGATAAGGGGTAGAAATGCCGGGAAAAGTAAGTATAAGCTAAAGAAAGTATTCCTGGTTATCCTTGATCTTATTTTTCTGAAATTTACAGTTTCATATATGAATAAGCCATTCAGGTTATTTGGACTCTACGGTGGGCTGACCTTCCTGATTGGTTTTGTTTTTACCATGATCCTTCTTATTGGTAGTATATTATCAAATATTCACATTAGAGAAGATTACCTTGCCGAATTTCTTTTTTGCGTTTTCCTGATGCTCATCGGCTTGTTTGTTATTGCTATAGGTATCATTGCTGAAATAGGTATTTATAATTATTTCTCAAAACATCAGCAAAAACCATATAATATCAGAGATAAAAGTGAAAAGTAATACTCATAAAAGGCTTATCATAAATGCAGATGACTACGGACTGGATCAGCCTGCTTGTGATGCCATCCTGGAATTATCTGACAAGAAGCTGATCAGCAGTACAACAATAATGGCAAACCTGGCTACTGATGAGCAACTTAAGGGTATTGCATACATGACTAGTGTTTCTACAGGGTGGCACATTAATATTGTTGAAGGAAAACCTTTGTCCGATCCTGATGACATCCCGTCACTTCTAAATAAAAATAAAGAGTTATTATCAGCTAAAGACTTGTTTATTAAATTTTTATCAGGAGGATTAAATAGCAATCATATCAGGATTGAAATGAAAGCTCAGTATGAAAGGCTTATTAATGCAGGAATTAAAATATCTCATGCAGACGCTCATCAGCATACTCATCAACTTCCATTTGTTGGAGCAATAATACTTAAAATACTGCAGGAACTAGGAATCAAGAAAGCGAGATTCGGTAGAGTATCTGACACTAATTCTTACAGAATGAGATTGTTGCAGCTTTTTCAAAGGATGAATAAAGCGCATGCAAAACAATTTTCATCTCCGGAAATATTGATCACTTCCCTTTCAACTGGAAAAATTGAAATTAGCGAATTAACAAAATCCCTTTCTGAAGCATTTAAAAAAGCAGGCTGTATTGAAGTAATGACACATCCGGCTACTGACAACTCCAAAACATATCTTGATAGAATGGGGGAGTATGAGATGTGGAAAGGTAGGGAGTGGAAAGAATTTCTTACTAGCGGTGAAATAGAAATAATTCCATATTTCAAATTGCCGATTGCCGATTCCATATTTTAGCAGAGGCTTTCAGCGCTACATAAAATCACCAATCACATTAAGAATTAAAAACTATACATTGACAATTGACAATTCAACAGATTAATTGGGCGATTGTCAGTTGTCAATGTATAATGTTTATCTTAATCCAGCGCATGAATAACAAGCCCGCTTCTAAGCTTGGGCTCAAACCATGTTGTTTTCGGAGGCATTATATTGTCAGTATCAGCAATATCAATAAGTTGTTTCATGCTTACAGGATAAAGTGCAAATGCAACTTCCATTTCACCTGAATCAACTCGCTTCTTTAACTCTCCAAGACCTCTGATTCCTCCTACAAAATCAATTCTTTTATCTCTTCTGAGATCTTTGATTCCAAGGATCTCATCAAGTACATATTTGGAAAGCACTGTCACATCAAGAACACCGATAGGGTCATTATCATCATACGTGTCTTTCATAGCATCAAGTGAATACCATTTCCCGTCAAGATACATACTGAAGTTATGAAGTCTGTCAGGTTTATAAATTTCACTTCCCTTATCTTCAACCTTAAACTGCTTATTGAGTTTTCCTAAGAATTCTTCTCTGGAAAGACCGTTCAAATCTATAACAAGCCTGTTGTAGTCTATAATTGAAAGCTGGTTGTCAGGAAAATGAACAGCCAGGAAGAAATTATATTCTTCGTCACCTTTATGGGTTGGATTATTTTCTCTTTTTTCCTTTCCAACAAGTGCAGCAGCTGCAGTCCTGTGATGCCCATCGGCAACATAAGTAGCTGGTATTTCAGCGAACAGTTCTATTATCCTGTTAATAATCGACTTGTCTTTAATAACCCAAAAATGATGTCCGATGCTATCTTCAGCTACAAAGTCATATTCAGGATTATTTTCTGCAACAAATTTTTCTATGATATCATCAATCTCTTTTACAGCAGGAAATGAAAAGAAAACAGGTTCTATATTGGCATTATTGATCCTGACATGTTTCATCCTGTCTTCTTCTTTATCAGGACGTGTAAGTTCATGTTTCTTGATAACACCATTAATGTAATCATCAACAGCTGCACAACCAACAATACCATATTGTGTTTTTCCGTTCATTGTCTGTGCATATATATAAAGGTGTTCATCCTTATCCTGAATAAGCCATCTTTCATCTTTAAACTTATTGAAATTCTCAGCAGCTTTTTTATATACTTCCGGTGCATGAACATCAATTTCTTCAGGAAGATCTATTTCAGGCTTAATAATGTGAAGGAGTGAATATTGATTTCCTTTTGCTTCCACTCTTGCTTCTTTTGAATTCAGTACGTCATAAGGCCTTGATGCAACATCTTTAGCAAGTTCCTTTGGTGGTCTTATTCCTTTAAATGCTTTAAGTACAGCCATTTTTATATAATTAAATTAATGAATGATTTTTGTATTCCTGTGCAAAAATAGCTAAGGAATCGGAAAAATAAAACCGATAGGAATAATTATTTAATAATCCGAATTATTATTGGCGCCTGGCACACTATCATCATCAAAAGATTCCTCTCTTTTTGCTCCTCGTTGAAGTGATGATATCAGGGCTCCAAGCATTTTTGTCATCTCCATCAGCTGATTTCTTGAGTATTCTTCACTGTTTTTATCAATGAGTTCAAGTTCGGTCAGAATTGTAGTGAATACAAGGCATTCCCTGATAGAGCTTTTCGCCATTTTCAGGTAATAAATAAACTGACTTTTATTTCTGGCAGATCCTTCGGTAATATTAAGGGATATTTCTTTTGCAGAAGAATTGAATTTTTTAATCAGTTGATCATTGCTTTGGTTTGGGAGTTCTTTAGTGGTACTATATACCCACTTCACGTAATCAATGGCTTTATGGTAGATGCGAAGATCTTCGAATCTAAAAAAAGTAGTTGTTCTTTCTACACTTTCCATAATTGTAATCTTAGTTAATAATGGTCATTATGAGAAATAGCATCCCAGTTAAGCCGGGATTTTTATTTTCTATAATTAATTCACTTTAAAAGTGCTGTCTCCTTTTTCGATAAACCCAATAATCTGTTTTGCTGCAGCTATGCCTGCATTGATATTAGCTTCAGCTGTTTGTGCTCCCATTTTCTTTGGAGTGAAATAGAATTTTCCTGGAAAGGATAACTCAATTTCTTCCCTGTTGTCAGGAGCTATGTCAGAAATATAATTAAAATCAGGCCTCTCATTGAACATTCTTATCAGTCCGTCTTCATCAATTACTTCTTTTCTTGCCGTATTGACAAGAGTTGCTCCTTCGGGCATGCCTGATATAAGGTTGAAATTAATAGATTTTTTAGTTTTATCATTTGCAGGAATATGCAATGAAATATATTGACAATTATTATATAATTCCTGTTCTGATTTTACAACAGTAACACCATCTTTTTCGATTTCCTCATCAGCAATGAAGGGGTCAAAAGCAAATACTTCCATTCCAAAACCTTTGGCAATGTATCCAACTAATTTTCCGACATTACCATAGGCATGTATACCTAAAGTTTTATCTTTTAGCTCTGTACCTGGTTTCCCGTTAAATTGCCCGCGTGCCTGGTAAATCATCATGCCTATTGCAAGCTCAGCAACTGCATTTGAGTTTTGTCCAGGAGTATTCATAACACACACCCCTTTAGCAGTGGCTGCTTCAAGGTCAACATTATCGTATCCTGCACCAGCTCTGACAACTATTTTCAGCTTGTTGCCAGCATCAATAACTTCCTTGTCTATCTTATCGCTACGGATAATCAGAGCATCGGCATCAGCAACAGATGTGAGCAATTCGCTCTTTTCTGTATATTTTTCGAGAAGGATAAGTTCATATCCTGCATCATCTAATACAGCCTTGATACTCTGGATCGCTTTAGGCGCAAAAGGTTTTTCTGTAGCAACTAATACTTTAGCCATTTCTATAATGTTTTAATAGTTTTTACTGGATTAATTACGCTTTGCTGTTTTCGAAATCCTGCATAACCTTTACCAGGGCTTCTACGCTCTCGTAAGGCAATGCATTATATGTTGATGCCCTGAAACCACCAACAGATCTGTGGCCTTTTATTCCAATCATTCCTTTTGAAGTAGCATATTCAAAGAACTCTTTTTCATATTCTTCTTTACCATCGTTCATTATGAAGCATATATTCATGAGAGATCTGTCTTCTTCAAGAGCCACAGTGGCTTTAAACATACTGCTTCTGTCGATCTCATCGTACAGAAGTTTTGCTTTCTTAATATTTTTCTTCTCCATCACTTCAACACCACCATTATCTTTTAACCATATCAAAGTTTGCAGCGCAGCAAAAATTGGCAGACAAGGAGGTGTGTTGAACATTGAGTCTTTACTGATATGTGTATCATATTTCAACATTGTTGGAATAACTCTGTCAACTTTACCCAGGATGTCATTTTTAATAATTGCAAAAGTAACACCTGCTGGAGCAAGATTCTTTTGTGCTCCACCATAAATGAGTGCATATTTGGAAACATCAATTGGACGGCTGAAAATATCTGATGACATATCTGCTATTAATGGAACAGGTGAATCTATGTCATATTTTATCTCTGTACCGTATATGGTATTATTTGTTGTAATATGGAAATAATCCGCATCCGTTGGTATGGTATATCCTTTTGGAATATAATTAAAGTTTGCATCCTCTGATGAACCAACAACATCGACTTCTCCGAAAAGTTTAGCTTCCTTAATTGCTTTTTTAGCCCATGCTCCCGTATTAAGATATGCAGCTTTCTTGTTAAGTAGATTATAAGGGATCATAAGGAATTGAGTGCTTGCACCGCCACCCAGGAACATTACTGTATATCCTACTGGAATATTAAGTAATTCCTTGAATAAGTTCTGTGCCTGTTCCATAACTGCCATAAATTCTTTTCCCCTGTGAGAAATTTCCATAATGGATAAACCGATGCCATCAAGATCTAAAACGGCCTTTGCTGTGTTTTCTATAGTAAATTGTGGTAAAATAGATGGACCAGCATAAAAATTGTGCTTTTTCATAGAATAAAACTATTTTTGAGTTAAATAATGTGTTATCAATTAGTTTATTATACTTATTGATAATTAGGAACAAAGATATAACAAATTCACAATTCTGAAATATAAAATTAACTTAATACGAATTATCAATAACATTCAACAACTAAGCATCAAATCAATATGAATATTCAAAAGAGAATCGAAGCATTTAGTAAACTTGGTAATATACTGAGGGCCTATTCTAATGAAGACTTACTAAATACAAATCCCTCATTATATGATAGTTTTGAATTCACTGTAAAAAAAGCAAATGCTGCCAATGGCTGGTTTACTATAGATAATGTCAAATATGCAA
>CAZDWF010000149.1:0-7851 GCA_964508895.1 uncultured Bacteroidales bacterium | reverse complement strand
GGAAAGCGACTCTTAATTGATGAAATCGATGCAGGTATTCATTTTTCACACTTCTCAACTTTTTGGAAAATAATACTAGAAGTAGCTCGAAAAAATAATGTTCAAATTTTTGCAACAACTCATAACCTTGAATGTGTAAAATACTTCTCTAAGATATTGAAACAGGATGAATACATATCTTATCAGTGTGATTCAAGGACAATTACTCTTAGAGAATTACCTGACAAAAGTATAAAAGCCTACACTCGCTCTTTTAAGGAATTCGAATACGAACTTGATAACGATTTTGAGATTAGAGGGGGTGATTTATAATGCAAAAAATCTTAGTAATGGTTGAGGGGAAATCCGATACCCCATTTATCAGAGATTATTTCAAGTTTTTAATCAGCGGACTAGAACTTTCAGCTGATAAACCAAAACATAAGGTGCTCTTAAAAGAGGATTTATTCATTAAAATTATTGCTACTGGTGGGAAAAATTTTTCTGATAATCATAAAATTATAATGCAAGAACATCTTGATTCAGCCTATGAAATAATTATAATTCAAGATGCAGATAGCCCTGAAAAAGATCCAAATGTTGGTGGGAAAGTATTAAGGGAAAAATATTTTGATAAAATAAGAGAAGAAATAAAGATTGACTTTATCTCTTTCCTATTTCCTAATAATGAAAGCGATGGCAATTTGGAAACATTACTTTTTCAGATCATTAATCAAGATAAATTTAATAAATCATTTGAGTGTTATAGAAAGTATGTTGATTGCTCAAAAGCGATTAGCAGTTTTGGGAGTAAAGAACTACTTGAAAATAAAAGAATAATATTCAATTATTTCAGAACCTATTATGGAATAGATAAAGCAAAGGAGGAAAATAGGACATTTGAAGTTATAGACTGGGAATTCACAAATAAGTCTTTGGATCCTTTAAAAGTTTTTGTTCATACTACCATCTTGAAGAAAAAAGTGGGTAAGGCAATGTCAGCAAAATAAACGCTGTAAATTTTTCTGAGCAAGTACGCCTAATCACTATTGATTCAAATGAATCTATATTGATTCTGCCCACCTTCAATGGCTTGTTAAGGAGACCTTAAAATCCCTTTTATTTTCACTTAACGTGAAAATAGCATTTGGAACAACGCTCCAAATGCTCGTCCGACAAAAAGTATAAATTCCCAAATCAGCCAAAGAATCCAATATCCGATTCTTACAAAGAGCCATGCTAAGGTCATAAATACTTTTACAAAAACAAGTTTCATAACACTCAAAGTTTTTCTTGTGAACAAATTGAACCAGCTTCGTTTAAAAATGAATAATGTGATCGCAATAGCGATTAATAAACCAATCCAAGAACTCATTTCCTGCCTCCTTTCTTCACCTTTCTTTTGAGTGTGGAAGATTTATACCAGGGTGTTAAATGAAGCATCACCGGAGGGAGGTTCCCATAGACATAAACAGCCCGATTACTTTTTAGAGTTCTTAATGATTCCGGGGTGATCAACGGTTCTCTTCCATATTCATTTTTATTGGAAGGAAGCCAGTAGTCGTTCCTATTTACCGGACGATCACCAATTTTGGCACTCAGTTTTTGGCAAGTTTCAATACTTAAGCCGGGGAAATAGATGTGATTAAGGGTATTTTCCATAATCACATCCGCATCCTCCTTGTACAGGCTAAAGAGTTGTCGGGTGCTTTGAATTATTAAACTAACAGAAACCAATCTTTTACGGATTGTAGAGATGTAACCTGGCAGTCCGGGAACAAGTGTATTTCCAACTTCGTCCAGAAGCATGAAAATTGGAAGATCCCCCTTACGAGGCATTTCCATAAAAGTCTCAAATAACTCCCGATACAAAAGTGCCAGGAAAAATGAGTAGTATTTTACCTGGTGCTCAGGAACAACAATAAAAAGAATGGTTGGTGTTCTGCGAAACAATGAAAAATCAACCGTACTTTCTGAGGTTAATTCTGCCAAAATTGGGGAGGATAAAGGACTTAAACTGATCTTTGCCGTTGCAACATGACTACCAAAAACCTTTTCCGGTTGAGAGACAAGTCCCTTATATTCTAACCAGTTTTCTTCGGAAAGGTTTTCTGAAAGTAATCGATTAATGGTTTCCTGATCATTATTAAAGCGGTTTAGAAGTTGATATACGAACGCAAGATTCCGTTTTTCAGGATTATTCTTTATGCCATTGATTAAAATATTGATGAGGGATCTAGCTCCATCTTCCCAGAATTTGTCACTTCCTCTGGAACCCGGATAAGCACTGGTAATAATAGATTCAGAAATCATCTTTATATCCTCCGGGCTGTTTATTCCTTTTTCCAAAGGATTCCATTTTTCGCTTTGTTCAGGATTAGTCACATTAATCACCTGCACATTGAAATTCCGGGATAAATATCCACCACACAGATCAAAAATCTCCTGACTGGGATCTAATACAATGGCAGAAGAATTCTTTAGTCTTAGAAGATTAGGGATGACATATGAGGTCGTTTTACCGGCTCCGGAGGGACTAAGCACCAGTGCATGCTGTAAAGACCTCTTGAGGGATATTTTGTTCTTGCTTCCATCCAGAGTTAAACCCGTATTAAACTGGTTCATTAAATTAAACTTATCTATTCCTGTCAAAAATTTTGCGGATTTATTTGTATGCGAGTGTGAATAAAGGCTATTCATAGCTGTTGTATTTAATTTGATTAATGATTGATTTTATCGTTCCAGATCTTTTCCCTGATCTGATTTTTGTGTGTTCTCCAACTGTTTCAATTCATCCATGCGTTCAAGCACTTTTAGATTCTCTGGCAGAAGTTGTATTCCAAGGGTTTTAAACCGGTATTTTTTGCCATCCGAAATAACTCCGGTAAGAGTTCCATTTCTGGTGTAAGTTTCATATCCCTCTAGCTTGTTAATGCCATCAACCAATGAATGAGTTGAAGTACATTTATCCAATAAAGTCCTGATAGTATCGGAAACTTGTTGTTTTTTTGTCTGCTTACCAAAATCCTTTTTGGTAAGTGGTTTAACAGTTCTTTGTTGCTGGTATTTGAGTGGTATTAACTCATTTATTTCCATCTCCTTTAAATACACCACACTATGAAAAAGCTCCGGGTAATGCGTGAGCATAAATCGCTCCATTTCCTTACGTATCCGGTAATACGTAGAATTATCCATTCGCATATCAGAAGCCTTTTCACTTCCGATATGATTGCTCGAAAACAACAGGTGTAAATGAATGTGCTTATCTCGTTCGATATGAGGAACGCAAAAGGCAATAGAAGCTCCTTCAGGGTCCCTTAATCTGATATATTCAAGTGCAAGCTTCTTTAGCTTGTCCTCAGTTAGATAAGGGGTGCTTTCCTTACTAAATGCAAGGATTTCATGATACTTAACCGTTTTCTTTCGTCCCAGATTAGACCGTTTTCTTAGGTATTTAGCATTCTCCTCAAACTCTTGAATAACCGATCTTTTATCAATCCCCCGGGTAAGATTATGATACAAAGCCCAATTCAAATTCGGATCCTTTGGCATACCCTCGTTGAGATACTCCACGATATAGTCAAAGGATGGGGTTGTATGCCGGAGAGATTTTATAATCATTTGGTTAAGTTAAGAAGGGTTTGAATTCTGGAATGATAGGACGGTTCCTTTTCAAGTAGATCAGCAATGAAATCTTCAATGATAATTGGAGATTCGATGATTCCTCGGATTTCTTTTTCCAGAGCATCAAAGTTTTCAAGTACTTTCTTAAGTGATTCAGGACTGGCGTATTTCTGAGAGTTAACTACATAAGTAATTTGATTGAGTAGTACCCCGTATTTTTTTAGGAGAACAAGAATTTTCTTAAGTTCATCCTTATCAGGAACAATAAATCCCCTTGATACATACTTCAGGGCAGATTCCCGGACAAAGGTGGCAAACGGAAGACCGTGATTTTTACTCGCTTGTTTCAGCAATGCGAACTCTTCCTGGGAAAAGATAATCACCCGATGTACTCTTTTCTTCTGATATTCTTTAAGATACCTTTTCCGGTTTTCCTTTCTAAAAACTGCCCGTACTTCATCAATTCGTTCAGGTGGCCCTTTCAGGATATGAAGTAATCCTTTTTCTGCCAGATATTCATAGAATTTCATAGCTGATAGTTTTAGCGTTCGGGTTCATGAGATTCTGAAATTTCCTGTTCCTCTTCCATTGGCCGGAGCTCTTTCCTTCGTTCAATACTTTCTTTCAGTTCAGGACAGGCTTCAGAAATTCGTTTTTCAGGGAAATACATGTCCCGCTCAATCGGGAGATTTAATGGAGGTGCCTTAATCGATTCAAGTTCTGCAATACTGAAGTCTCCCCATTCATCAAATCCTAGTCCGGTGACATATCCAAAACAGATCCTGTTTTGTGGATCATAATCGGTAGCATACCAGGTACCGGCTCCACAGGGATTGAAGAACTTTGTCACCACTACAGGATCAAGTTCATTACCTTGATATCCGATTTTGGCGAAGCGGTTTTCTATTTCTTTTGTAATTAATTTCATGATTAATTGATTAAAACGGAGGGGTGTTATACTACACCACCCTCATTTGCCGAAATAAAAATTAACGCTGAAAATCCTTATCGTTTTCCTTCTGCTTATTGGAAAAAATAATATCAAGTTCCGACATTCTTTTATCCTTGTCCGCAGTCTTAGAACGTCCGGCATTAAAGCCATTAAGCAATCCTTCACAAAAGCTGTCCCCTTTATTGTGAGCATGGATATTTTTAATGACTTCCAACATTCGTATGCTTTTCTCATATTTTGAGAATCTCCACCCTAGGTTAAATGCGTTGGTGTATTTAAGGAGATCCACCATTTTGTAGTCTTTCGGTTTTTTCATATCAAAATGCTTTTTTAAGATTTCGTTCCATATATGCCATAAGTGAATTGCGGTCGTAAACAATGAGCTTCCTGTGATCCTCATTTTGCACAAAGGAAATTTCTCCTTTACATCTCAAATGATAAAGCGTTGTATCCCCACACTTTAAAATAGATTTAGCAGTTTCAGCCGTGACCCAGCGATCCGGCTCCTTGGGATGGATCTTTTCCACTAATTCAGTAATGATCTCTTCCAGATCCTTTCGTTTTATTATCAATACTTGATCGTCCATAACAAGCGGTTTTAGATATTATCATTTTGCAACCAATCTGATTTTCGAAACAGAGGGTTTTGCAGTAGAGAAATAAAATATGCCGATAGGTTCAAATCGCCTATTCCTCCACAGTCGGGACAAGCCTGAGAATATTTTGGATAGCTTTCATGCTCAACCTTATGCCAAATGGAATCAAAATTGAAAACCCGCTCTATATCAGAGAATGTCTTGTTAAATATGCTGTTATCGTCATTGCCATAGTCAGGATGAAATCTTAATTGTATCAAGTTGCGATCCCAACTGTTTCCAAACCAGTTGCTAAACTCAAATTCAGTAGTATTTCTATGCAAAATGGCTAAAGAAAGTAAGCCAATCGGAGAGTTAAGATATTGAGTGTGGAAATTTGTACTGCCGGTTGAGGTAATATCATTCTTATACCCCTGTTCATAGGCCTTGTACCGTGAACTGGTAGCACACCTGTGACACCCAGGTGTTACCCCGGGAATAGAAAACGTGATTTCGGAACACCGGGCTTTTTCATACATCATGGCAAAAACAGAAGGGAGCTTATACTTAAGTGCGACCCTGTTACCAAATGCTTGTGCATAAAAGTCATCAGTCATCATTAAAAGTAGATCTGCACCTGCTGCAATACTTTTTATTTGCGCTTTACTTAATTCAGTGAAATCTGCATTTATACCATTGTAGTCTAGCCCTGGATTGATATTAAGAAGCCTTTCTTTCAATGCATCAACTTTACATTTTCCGATATCGGAAACATAGAATCCTTGTGTTATTAAATTATGGCTGTCAACTACATCAAAATCAATGACTGTTAACCTGCCCAAACCACTTCGAACAAGAGATTCACAAATACTGTTTGCCCCGCCTATCCCAACACAAATTACATGGGAATACTTAAGTAATTCATAGTCTACAGAACCAGATAATCGTGCAGGATTGAATGAGAATTTTGTAGATGAGGAAATAGATTTTACATGATTATCTTTAGGTACAATATTTAATTTGGCCAACTTATAATCTCTGGCATTACTTCGATAAGCGATATAAGGAAATATCTTAAGCTCTCCACCATCATATGAGCTATAGATGATGGGTACAAGTAATTTCTCAAGATCAGGATATGCTTCAAATATTCTTTCTATGTATCCTATATCTCCAATGCCATTGCCAAAATCTCCGCTTAGATTTGATACCCCCCTTGGATGAGAATGAACGAATCCTAAAAAATCCAGGCCATTTTGTTTTTCTTCTTTTACAATTTTATTAAGGTAGTCTGCGTCAGGATCATACCCTCCAGCAGAACATCTTCCCTGGAAATCAAAAATAAATTTCTGAACAACAAACTCTTTAGCATTACCCAGTAGCACACCTCCTGATTCATGGTTTATCGATCCCACACTCCGTACAATGTCCAAATAAGCTGGCTGTGTAAAACTCATTTTATGGGTAGTTTTCTTTTGCTTAACTACTTCTTCTTTAGCGCATGATCCCCTATTACGATTATTTTTTTTCATAGTAAATTATCTTAAGTGAAATAATTTCTTTTACTAGTCTTAGTTAAGACAAATAGATATTTCAGGTATTGGGAAAGTGCTTGCCGGTCTCAATATATCGTATGGTGCACTCGCTCCAAACGGAGGCCCATTTTTTTGCCTTTACCAAAGTGTTGGTTTCTGAATTATCCCCAAAGCAAATACGGTATTCGTTTCCATGATCAGAGGATAATCTGTGAGTTAGATGAAGATCAGTGGACCTGTTGTCATAACTAGGCATTTTTAAAATATCAATCTGGTAGTGATCACCTACAAGATGAAATTCAAATTCAAAATAATATTTGCCGCACTTACTCCGATAAACATCGGTGGAGGGGGCTCTCCAGCCCCCTTGAGGAATTTCCCCTTCTCCTCCCCTAAATCCACCACTGGGCAGTTCCATTGCCTGAGATATTTCTGGAACTAAAGGGGAGTCCGTTGAAATCACAGTAGTTTGCGGTTTATCATTCTGGGGTTTTGAAATTTCGGGAGTAAAATACTCCGCTTCTTGAGCCTTTGTATCATCATCCTGATGAAAAAGGCTTGGGATGTTGAACAAGAAATCGAATGATCTTTTCATAGTTATTGTCTCCTATTTTTGTAAATTGATAAATAATAATGCTTGCTGAAAAAATAAGAGCAAACAATATTTTTGTAATTAATATATCTGTTTCGTTATATTTCATTTCTTTTTCATTGGCTTCAAAGGACTAGCTATTAAAACATTATTAGGCTTACTATAAACAGTATTGCTGCAGCCAGTTTAAATAGTATTACCTTACCTATATATTCTGTGAATATTAAGATACAGAAGTGCTTAGAGTTATTTTTTTCTTGCATAATTGATTATTTGTGTTATTTTTGAATATCAAACATGGATGTAAAGGTATATTTGCAAAACACTGAATAGCAAGCATTAAGATCGAATTTGCATGAAATTCCATTGGAATTCTATTAGAATTTCAGACTGAACAGAAAATAGTAATCAAACACAAAAACCTATATCGAAAAATGAGCGATGAGAATAAACATAATCCGCGTAAATATGTAGCATTCTATATACAATATCATCTATGTGAACCAAAGGGTTGGATTAATAAAATTTATGGAGAGTTCAAAAAAGCCACTTCATCAAGACTTAAAAACTATTTTCTGGATAGATTAATTGAAA
>CAZDWF010000148.1:517-8033 GCA_964508895.1 uncultured Bacteroidales bacterium | reverse complement strand
GTATTTCTTTATATTTTATATTATAATTGTATATAACCTTTTTGATCATATCATTTTTCTTCTTGTCGGTAGTCCATTTATTTGGATTAGCAAGAGAAAAATCAATAGCTAAAAGAGATTTCTGAGAAAATTTGGCCTTTTTAGGAATAAGCTCTTCCTTGAAGTTGTTATAAACACCCTGAGATGTTTTTCCACTTACAAGTATCATAAGCTTATCAACCAATTTAGCTTTAAGGTTCTCCGCACTCTTATTGAATTCATCATCAAGAGCATTGATGATCTCTTTTTCTTTTGTTTTGGCTTTTTTATCTTTAAGTGCCCTTGAGAACAGTTTATTCTCAATCACAACACCTTTCATTCCAGGAGGAGCTTTCATTGAAGCATTTTTAACATCTCCTGCTTTATCACCGAAGATTGCTCTTAACAGCTTTTCTTCAGGAGTAGGATCGCTTTCACCTTTAGGTGTAATCTTGCCTATCAGGATGTCTCCTTCATTTACTTCAGCACCAACCCTTATCAATCCGTTTTCATCAAGGTCTTTAGTTGCTTCAGCACTTACATTGGGGATATCATTAGTTAATTCTTCAACACCACGTTTGGTATCCCTAACCTCCATTGTAAATTCTTCAATATGCAGGGATGTAAAGACATCTTCTTTTACAGCCTTTTCTGATATTACGATTGCATCCTCAAAGTTGTATCCTTTCCATGGCATGAATGCAACGAACATATTTCTACCAAGAGCTAACTCCCCTCCTTGTGTAGCATATCCCTCACATAAAACCTGTCCTTTAGTTACCTTATCGCCTTTATTAACAATTGGCTTAAGGTTAACACTGGAACTCTGGTTTGTTTTTGAGAATTTTATAAGCTCATATTTCTTCACATCATCATCAAAGCTAACCAGCTTCTCTTCTTCAAGGCGGGTATATCTGATAACAATCTCTTTAGCATCAACATACTCAACTATGCCATCACCTTCTGAATTAATAAGAACCCTGCTATCACTAGCTACATCTTTCTCAATACCAGTACCAACAATAGGAACCTCAGGGTTCATTAAAGGAACTGCCTGACGCATCATATTTGATCCCATAAGTGCACGGTTTGCATCATCATGTTCCAGGAATGGAATCAACGATGCAGCAATTGATGCGATCTGGTTGGTTGCGGTATCAATAAGGTCTACTTTCTCTCTTTCAATAATTGGGTAGTCAGCAAGGTATCTTACCTTTACTTTTTCCCTTACCATCTGACCTTCATCATTCAGGATTGTATTTGCCTGGGCAATGATCTTATCTTCTTCTTCTTCAGCACTGAGGTAAACAGGATCATCATCCAAAACAACGTTTCCTTCAATTACATTACGGTAAGGTGTTTCAATAAATCCAAGTTTATTGATCTTTGCATATACGCATAATGATGAGATCAATCCAATATTCGGACCTTCAGGTGTTTCAATTGTACACAACCTTCCATAGTGGGTATAGTGAACATCTCTAACCTCGAATCCTGCTCTTTCCCTGCTCAAACCACCAGGTCCCAAAGCTGAGATCCTGCGTTTATGAGTAATCTCAGATAATGGATTTGTTTGATCCATAAACTGAGACAGCTGGTTTGTTCCAAAGAATGAATTGATCACTGATGATAAGGTTTTAGCATTAATCAGGTCAGCTGGTGTAAACACCTCATTATCCCTTACATTCATCCTCTCTCTGATTGTCCTTGCCATCCTGGCGAGTCCAACACCAAATTGAGCATATAACTGTTCACCAACAGTTCTAACACGCCTGTTACTTAAGTGGTCAATATCATCAATATCTGTCTTAGCATTCGACAGGGCAATCAGATATTTAATGATTAATATTATATCATCCTTTGTCAAAACTTTGACATCATCAGGAGTATCCAGATTGAGTTTTTTATTGATCCTGTAACGACCTACATCTCCCAGATCATATCTCTTATCTGAGAAGAAAAGTTTATCAATAATTCCTCTGGCTGTTTCCTCATCAGGAGGTTCTGCATTTCTCAACTGCCTGTATATATACTCAACAGCTTCTTTTTCTGAGTTAGCTGTATCTTTTTGCAGGGTGTTAAAAATGATCTCAAAATCACTAATATTGATATCTTCCCTGTGAAGCAATATTGTTTTCACTCCAGCATCCAGTATCATTTCAATATGCTGCTCTTCAAGAGTAGTTTCTCTGTCGATAATAACTTCGGTTCTTTCAATTGAAACAACCTCGCCAGTATCTTCATCAACAAAGTCTTCAACCCATGAACGAATCACTCTAGCTGCAAGTTTGCGATCAAGAACCCTTTTAAGTCCTGCTTTACTAACTTTAATTTCTTCCGCAAGGTCAAAAATCTCAAGAATATCCTTGTCACTTTCATAACCGATAGCTCTTAACAAAGTTGTAACAGGCAACTTCTTTTTCCTGTCGATGTATGCATACATCACATTGTTAATATCGGTTGTAAACTCCATCCATGATCCTTTGAAAGGAATAATACGAGCAGAATAAAGTTTCTGTCCGTTCGCATGCAAGCTGGTTCCAAAGAATACACCCGGAGACCGGTGCAACTGAGAAACCACAACACGCTCAGCACCATTAATAATAAATGATCCTTTGGGTGTCATATATGGTATCATTCCAAGATACACATCTTGCACTATAGTTTCAAAATCCTCATGTTCAGGATCTGTGCAATATAACTTAAGTTTTGCCTTGAGTGGAACACTATAGGTTAATCCTCGCGCAAGACATTCTTCAAGTGCATATCTTGGCGGGTCTATATAGTAGTCAAGAAATTCAAGCACAAAATTATTCCTCGCATCAGTAATTGGAAAATTTTCACTAAAAACTTTATACAAACCTTCATTCATCCTGTCTTCAGGATTAGTCTCCAACTGAAAGAAATCCTGAAAAGACTTAAGCTGAATATCTAGAAAATCAGGATAATCAGCATGAATTTTTGTAGATGCGAAATTTCTTCTTTCAAATTTATTGGCTGCCAATTTATTAAGGTTTTTATGAGTAGTTTATATTAATTCTATATAATGAAATAGACTGTAGTCAACCATTAGTCGAATACAGTCTTTATAGTGTAATAAGAAAACTACTACTTAACCTCTACTTCAGCGCCAGCTTCTTCTAGTTGTTTCTTAAGTGCTTCAGCTTCTTCTTTAGCGATACCTTCCTTAATTGCTTTAGGAGCTGCATCAACTAATTCTTTTGCTTCTTTAAGTCCCAGGGAAGTTAACTCTTTTACGAGTTTAACAACTGCTAATTTTGATTGTCCTGCTGCTTTGAGAATTACATCAAACTCAGACTGTTCTTCAGCTTCACCACCGGCTTCGCCTCCACCTGCTGGCCCTGCAATTACTGCTGCAGCTGCTGCTGGTTCAATACCATATTCTTCTTTTAAAATCTCAGCCAATTCGTTGACATCCTTTACAGTCAAGTTTACTAATTCTTCTGCAAGCTTTTTAAGATCTGCCATTTTTATATCCTTTTAAATGTGTTATAACCTGTATTAAATTTTCTGTTTATTCTGATTTATCCTGTAGTGTTTGTAAAACACCAGAAATTGTATGTCCGCCTGATTGCAATGCACCCAAAACATTTCTCATTGGTGATTGCAGTAATGCAATTACATCAGCGATCAATTCATTCTTTGACTTAATATTAGCCAGGAATTCCAGTTGATCTTCACCAATGTATGTCATCTCCTCAATATAAGCACCCTTAAGAATTGGCCTGTCGGCTTTCTTACGGAATTCTTTAATGAGTTTAGCTGGTGCATTACCTGCTTCGGTAAACATAATAGATGTAGAACCTTTCAGCACTTCATAGAGTGCTTCAAAGTCTTTTTTTGATTTTTCCATTGCTTTTTTAAGCAATGTATTCTTAACAAGCTGTAATACTACATCTCTTTTATAGCAAAGTCGCCTTAGTTCAGTAGTTTTTTCAGCATTCAGATCTGAGATATCCGCGAGATAGAAGTTATTTGTAACTTCCAGTTTCTGGGATAACAAATCTATAAATTGATTTTTTTCTTCTCTTGTCATTTTTACTCTTCTTTGTGAATTCTCTCAAAGAGACTATAATGTAATAGATTTTGGTTCAATTTTTACACCAGGACTCATTGTACTTGAAATGTAAACGCTTCTCATGTATGTACCTTTAGAAGCTGATGGTTTAAGCTTGATAATAGTTTGCAGTAATTCCCTAGCATTATCTACCAATTTTTCTTTATCAAAAGACATTTTACCGATAGCTGCATGGATAATACCATATTTATCAACTTTAAAATCAATCTTACCAGCTTTCACTTCATTAACTGCTTTCGCAATATCCATAGTTACGGTGCCGGTTTTAGGATTTGGCATTAAGCCACGAGGCCCTAGAACACGTCCAATAGGACCAACCTTTGACATACAACTTGGCATTGTAATTACAACATCAATGTCTGTCCATCCTCCTTTAATTTTATCAACATACTCATCGAGACCTACATAATCTGCACCAGCATCTTTTGCTTCCTGTTCTTTATCAGGAGTACATAAGACCAAAACTCGAATTTTTTTACCAGTACCATGAGGTAAAGCAACTGATCCCCTAACCATTTGATTGGCTTTTCGTGGATCAACCCCTAACCTTACATCAACATCAACAGATGCATCAAACTTGGTATAAGTAACGTTCTTAATTACATCAATAGCTTCAGGCAGAGGATAACTAGTATCCTTCTCAAATCCCTTTAAAGCTTCATTATTATTTTTTGTTTGTTTAGCCATTGCCCAAATATTAAATATATTTCAGGGTAATCAATCCCTTTTACTCAGTTTTGGCAAAAGGTGCAGCACCTTTTATCCGGATTCCCATACTCCTTGCTGTTCCAGCAACCATTCTCATAGCTGATTCAACGTTAAAAGCGTTCAAATCGACCATTTTCCCTTCTGCAATCTCTCTAACCTGATCCCATGTAATTGAACCAACTTTCTGAATATTTGGCTCAGGAGATCCTTTCTTGATCTTTGCTTTCTCCAATATCTGAACAGCAACAGGAGGAGTCTTTATGACAAAATCAAAAGATTTGTCTTTATATACCGTAATTATAACCGGGAGCAATTTCCCAGCTTGGTCTTGCGTACGTCCATTAAACTGCTTGCAAAATTCCATTATATTAACACCCTTAGCACCTAATGCAGGGCCAACTGGTGGTGATGGATTTGCAGCACCTCCTCTAATTTGAAGTTTAATGAGTCCGCTAACTTCTTTTGCCATTTATTAATTCTCCTTTGTGTTAAACAATATAGAACTGAATTTACTCCTTTTCGACCTGCATAAAACTTAATTCCAATGGTGTTTTCCTACCAAAGATCTTCACCATAACTTTAAGTTTTTTCTTTTCCTCGTTGATCTCTTCAATAATTCCTGTAAAGCTGTTAAATGGACCATCAATTACCTTTACAGATTCTCCTACAATATATGGAACATTGATTTCCTCTCCCTGTTCAGCTAACTCATCAACTTTTCCAAGTATTCTGTTAACTTCAACAGCTCTGAGTGGATCAGGTTCCCCTCTTGTACCAAGAAATCCGAGAACATTAGGTATATTACGGATAATATGAGGTATTTCTCCAACAAGTGCAGCTTCAACAAGTACATATCCAGGAAAATAATTTCGCTCTTTCGAGATTTTTTTTCCTTTTCTTACCTGATACACTTTCTCCTGAGGGATGAGGACCTGTGAGATAAAGTCAGAAAGCTTAAGTCTGTTAATCTCTGACTCGAGATATTCTTTAACCTTTTTTTCTTTCCCACTAATAGCCCTTATGACATACCATTTTTTTACGTTATCATTCATACCCAATTAATTGTTTTATTACTAAAACAAATACTAGATCGACTTTTCACACACTAAAACAATGTATAAAATTGTTCAAGGAGTGTTTGGAATGATATATCCATCATATAAACGACTAACGCGATTATGAGGGAAGCAATGGATACAACGATTGCGCTACTTTGCAATTCACTCCACGAAGGCCAGGAAACCTTATGAATTAATTCATCATAACTTTCCTTAATATAAACCTGTATCTTAAATTTTGCCATTTAACCTAATATTTTGCACGGGTGGGAGGAGTTGAACCCCCAACCTTTGGTTTTGGAGACCACTGCTCTACCAATTGAGCTACACCCGTTTATAATAATGCCGGAATATATAAAATGCTCCGGCAAAATATAAACCAGATATTATTCAATAATTTCAGTAACCTGACCAGCACCCACTGTTCTTCCACCTTCACGGATCGCAAACCTTAATCCTTTATCCATAGCAACTTCAGAAATAAGCTGCACTTCAATTGTAAGGTTATCTCCTGGCATTACCATTTCAACTCCATCAGGAAGAATAATTTCACCTGTTACGTCTGTTGTTCTGAAGTAGAACTGTGGACGATAGTTGTCATGGAATGGAGTATGACGGCCACCTTCTTCTTTTTTCAGGATATACACCTCAGCTTTAAATTTTGTATGAGGAGTAATTGATCCGGGTTTTGCAATTACCATACCACGGCGAATCTCATTTTTATCAATACCGCGGAGGAGTAATCCAGCATTATCACCAGCCTGACCTTCGTCAAGGATCTTACGGAACATTTCAACACCAGTACATACTGATTTTAGTTTTTGTGCTCCCAGTCCGATAATATCAACTGGATCTCCAGTGTGAATTATTCCAGTTTCAATTCTTCCAGTAGCAACAGTACCACGACCAGTGATTGAAAATACATCCTCAACAGGCATCAGGAATGGTTTATCAACATCTCTTTTAGGTAGTGGTATCCACTCATCGCAAGAAGCCATAAGTTCAATTACTTTCTCTACCCATTTTTCTTCTTTATTCAGTGCGCCAAGTGCTGAACCCTGAATAATTGGAGTATTATCACCATCGAATTTATAGAATGAAAGAAGATCTCTGATTTCCATATCAACAAGCTCAAGAAGCTCTTCATCATCAACCATATCAACCTTATTCATAAAAACTACGATCTTAGGTACACCAACCTGACGTGCTAGAAGGATATGCTCACGTGTTTGTGGCATTGGTCCGTCAGTAGCTGCAACAACAAGGATAGCTCCATCCATCTGAGCAGCACCTGTTACCATATTCTTAACGTAGTCAGCATGTCCAGGACAATCTACATGTGCGTAATGTCTGTTCACTGTTTCGTATTCTACATGCGCTGTGTTAATAGTAATTCCTCTTTCTTTTTCTTCTGGTGCATTATCAATTTCATCAAAAGATTTATATTCTGCTAATCCAGAATCCTGCAGATTCAATGTGATTGCAGCAGTAAGTGTTGTTTTACCATGATCAACGTGACCAATGGTTCCGATGTTTACGTGTGGTTTCTCACGCTTAAAGGTTTCTTTTGCCATATCTATACGTTTTATAAATTACGTTTATTTTTCTGTTATCACCTCTGAGCCATTGACGA
>CAZDWF010000148.1:0-507 GCA_964508895.1 uncultured Bacteroidales bacterium | reverse complement strand
CTTACCAAGGAAGTGCTCTACCCCTGAGCTACAATGGCTTTCGAGCGGAAGACGGGCCTCGAACCCGCTACCTACAGCTTGGAAGGCTGTCGCTCTACCAAATGAGCTACTTCCGCGAGCATAAAAAAGTGGGGAGAGGAGGATTCGAACCTCCGAAGGCTTAGCCAACAGATTTACAGTCTGCCCCGTTTGACCGCTCTGGAATCTCCCCGCAAAACTCACTATATTCAAGAACTCGAGCCGATGGAGGGATTCGAACCCCCGGCCGGCTGATTACAAATCAGCTGCTCTGGCCAACTGAGCTACATCGGCATTTTCATGCCTAAAAACTAATAAAAAACAGACCTCTTTTAAAAAGGTCTGCAAAAATATAAATAATATTATTTTTAACAATACCAGCTGTGTAATTAAGGACGATACCACCTCCATACATTCCTCTGTTCGACATAATAACATTATTCAATATTTTTGGATTATTAAGATACCAGTCAATTGTTCTCTTCAAAC
>CAZDWF010000147.1:0-8042 GCA_964508895.1 uncultured Bacteroidales bacterium | reverse complement strand
AACACTTTCTTCGTACTTCTGATAATATTCAGCAAGACTTGTGATCTTATTTGTCATAATTCTTTTGCTTTTGTTAATTTGTTAAACAATATATTGTATTTAATTATTTTTAAAAGAAATAATACACACCAAGTAATACACGGAAGTTCCCAATTTCCTTAGTATTTTTTACAATGCCTTTGTCAAGCATATCAGGAGTGCCATAAGCTGCAACAGTATAGTCCAGCTCTGGAGAAATCCTGAATCTTCCTGCATTATAAATGAAACGTGGAGCTATACGATAAACATAAGCTATATCAGAACCTCTTGAATAATTTGGCAGGATAAAGTTCTTATCAGCTCCTAAATTTTGGGTGTAACCACCGAAAATACCTACCTGCCATTTCTTACCATTAGTGTGAAAATCACCCCAGAATGACATAGTATTTACTGGTATGTATTGAACAAATCCTTTTATTGGATCTGTTATCTTTTCAACAGCATATCCTCCAAGCATGGTCATGCTGTAGAACATTTGACCATATATAGCCTGTAGTTTCACAGTAAGTTTTGAGTTTTTCCATTTAGTATAAAACTGTCCGGCAAATCCTTCAACGGTTTGTATAGTTTTGTAAGCGCTGTCTGATTCAATCTGAGGCCTGAGCATTTTGAAGTCCCCACCAATTCCAGCATAAAATTCACAGTCTTTATCTGTTCTTTTATTGAAAAATTCAAATCTTAAATTGAATTCAGGAATACCGGCATTTCTGATATATGTTGTACTTTTTCCTATTGGGCCATTATCCATAAAATCTACCTGGGTCATTGCAGTGGCAATGATGCTGAATTTTCCGAGCTTTTGTGTTAATCTAATCTGTGGGTTTCTTGAAAATGGTTGAAAAGGAACACCAGTATTAAATGAAACTACTCCAGGAAATGATTTTGTAATGAACATTGCATGCCAGTATTGTCCGACAAGTAACTCAGTTTTCGTCCAGTTGAGTTTTACAAATGCATGTCTCAGCCTGAATCCGTTTATATCTCCTGATGATTGACCAAAGAAAGCTCCTTCAATCAATCCTGAAGTTTTTGCACCCAATGCATCAGGGCCAGTGATTACTGCACGCAGGCGGGTTTGTATGGAAATCATGTTAAAACTTGAGCGGGCATTGATATCCTTTCCGTCCGGATCCAATTTTTCATTCATTGGATACAACATAAACTGCCCATCTCTAATTGCAACTGTTTGCCTTGAATCCCAGTAAATATCTGACTTCACAAAGCCACTAAAATTTACACCAAAATTTGATTTTTCTTGCGCAAATGCAATTATCGGAAATGCTACAATAATAAGTAGGAGAAACGTAAATCTTTTCATAACTGATTAAATGGGTTAATTGCTTGTTAATTATTTAACACTTGATTTGTTAAAAACCCCAAAAGTACAATTTTTTTTCCGATTTTCAAAATTAATTATTTTCTTCTTAAATGATTGATATGAAAAGATATAGAGAGAGTTCTGCATGTTTAAAATCTTAATCATCAGATGCTTGTAAGCAGCGCTTAAAAAGACTCAAAATAAATACTATGGTTTTGATGTAATTTATAAGAGATATAAATTAAAAAAAGCTCAGTTAATCGTCACACCTCATGTGTTACGTTTCATTATAATTCTGCAATTATCTCATCTGTAATCTCAAGATTATGGAAAACATTTTGAACATCATCGTTTTCTTCAAAGGCTTCGATTACCTTCATGATCTTCATTGCATCTTCCTTGCTGAGTTTTACTGTATCGTTTGGAATACGTTGTAATTCTGCATTCTCAGGTTCTATGTCCATTTCTTCAAGCTTTTTCATCATGGAGCCAAAATCTTCAAGTTCGGTAGTGATTGTAAAATAATCATCTTCCAGTATTATATCCTCTGCTCCACCATCGATGATTTCAAGTTCAAACTCATCCTGGTCAATATCGCCTTTAGGTATACTGAAGATGCCTTTTCTATCAAAAAGGAAACTCAGTGAACCATTGGTTCCAAGGTTTCCATTGTATTTGTTGAAGATAGCTCTGACATTACTAACGGTTCTTTGTAAATTATCAGTAGTACATTCAATAAACACTGCAATACCATTTACAAGATAACCTTCATAGGTTGTTTCTATGATGTCGGCAGCATTCTTATCCTTGCCTGCATTAATTGCTTTTTGTATGTTGTCTTTAGGCATGCTGGCACCACGGGCATTAGTAATTGCCATACGAAGTTTAGGATTTCCTTCCGGGTCAGGGCCACTTTCTTTTACAGCAATACGAATTTCTTTAATTATCTTTGAAAATATTTTCGACCTTTTGGCGTCATTGGCACCCTTCTTTCTCTTAATGGTCGACCATTTATTGTGACCTGACATATCTTTTAAATTTCGTGACGCGAGATCTCGTTCAAGACGAGATGACGCGAATTATTTATGAATTAATTATAGCTGATAAAATAGCATTTACAAAATTAATACAATTTACATAAAATCGGATATCAATAATCTGGAATCTGGAATAAAAAAAGGCTGATCCGTCAGGATACAGCCTTTTTTGTGGAAGGTATATAGATTTACCATCCAACCAGGGAAAGTCCTACTTCAAAAGGATAGAGTTCCGGGCCCTTTCCATCCCTGAATAAAGTGGTAAAGGAATAATTTGCATATAAATTAACAAATCCCCAGCCAATTCTTACTGTTCCTGCAAGCTTGAACGGATTTAAATGAAAGTCATCACGATTCTTAACTTTGCTTTGCCCTGGAGAAGTTACATTATATATATCCTTATATGAGTCAGTAGTTGGATCGTATTGAGTCCAGGTATAATCTTTATTTAATTCATCAAAATATTTTTTAGTATGAGATGAAATCCTTATTCCAAATATCGCACCGGCTGATATATGCCAGCTGCTCACTTTGCAATGACGATTGCTTTGCCATTCAAAGATCAAAGGAATGGAAAGATAGTTTATAACAAGCTTTGATTTTCGGACATTGACCCCTTTATCAAAATATCCTACTAATTGGGAAGAATCAGGAATCAGTGTTGTCCTGTTGTTAAATCTATAATTATGAATGCTAAAACCAATACCTGAAAGCATTCCGAATTTCTTGTTTTTTGATAAGGCAAAATTTTGCTCCCAGATATTAATATTTACATTAATTGACTTTTCCATTTTAAGATCAAGATATTCATAGTCTTTGGCAAACTTCATATCAAAGTCTTTTGTTAAATAGCCATTTACGCCTAATTCGACACCACCCCAATGACCGTTGAATTTATTTTTTCTCCATTTCCTGTATTTTACATTTCCGTCTTCATCAACAATTATTTTGTGATTCCCGATATAAACCTTTGTTGAGTCATCATCAATAACTTTAATCATTATACTACCTATTTTCACTTCTGTAGTATCACCTTGTTCATCGGTGTAAACATGCCCAATATTTTTTATCTCTGATTGATTTATAGTTTTAGCAGTTGCACCCTGCGTTGTAATAGTTGATGCTCCTGAAGAATTAATATCAAGCAGCTCAGTGGCATAAACATTTGCATGACTGGCACCGCTGGCTCTTACTTTAGAATTTTTTGTTTCAAGATCTAAAGCATAGACATTTGAGGCACCTGATGTTGTAACATTATGTGTTGTAGCTTTTCCCCACAGTTTTATATACGAAGCTCCACTTGCATTAGTGCTTAGTTTATTAACATCAACTTGCAATTCAAGTTCTGAAGCACCTGAAGCCTCAATCTTAAGCTCTTCAGTTATTACTACTCCTTCTCCCTGAAAGTCAGCAGCTCCATGTATATCTATATAGTCTAGAAAAGGAGCAGAAATATAAACTTTCAGTATATCCGGATTTCTTAATGATTTACTATTTACAGAAAGTATATTTCCCTTAACCTGTGTGGTTATTTTTTCAAAGTACTTATTATTTGTTTCAATTTCAAGGCTTACAGGATCTCCTGCAATAAAATATATATCAAATGCTCCACCAATATCAATTCCAGTGAAGTTTTCGATTTCGATTTTCTTTCTTTCTACTTTGTTTTTATCAACTTCCTGGGAGAAAAGAATTATTGGACCAAGAAAAAATGATAAAGCTAATACCAGTGCGAAAACATTAATTTTTTTCATTTTATTTATTATTTGTTAAATGATTTAATGTTATGACGAGTTAGTGCCAGGGAAAGTTACTTTTAAATTATTCTTCAAGATACAAACTAGCCTCATCGTTATCAATCAGCTTCACAGACTTGGTCTTTCCTGTTTCGTCCATATACCTGACCAGCTCATAAGAATTGTTGGTAAGAAGGTTATATCCTTTAACTCCTGTTCCGGCTATGTTCCAGAAAAGTTTACTGTCTTCAGTTTCAAAAAGTTCTTCAGCAGGTGAGAATAAGTTTTTTATCTTTCTCCCAACATTTCCCGCAATTCGGCCAAATAGTGATCTCTTTCTTTCCAAGTTTTCCAGATCAGGAAGATCATATACCAGGATTTGATCATCAAGATATTGAATTCGGTCAAAGGCTAATTCGTCATTCTTGTATCTATTTAATTCAAGAGCCATTGTTTGCCTGAATGGGAGTTGCTTGATTGTAATATCTTTATAAACTGTTCTTGCAAAACTATTAGGACTCAATGTGTTTCTTAATTCAATCGAAGATTGTTTGTTTTCAGGATGATTTTTCAAATGAATTACAAACTCTTTAGCAGGAATAACATTAACACTCAGTTGATCATTATTAAGGTGAATTTTATTTTCCTGGATTGTAAGCAGGAAATATGATCCAAACAGAATGATAATTAAAGCAGCTGCAGCTAATCCTTTGTATAACTGAGTTTTATATTCAATATAGAAGGGGATGGTTTTAATAAGAAGATCTTTCGAATCAAATGTGATAGTATTATCCTTCAGTAAATTTAAATTTGAATACGATTTGAAGACATATTGTAAGGTTTCATTATTATTTATTAATGCTAACAACTCTTTTCTGTCATTGCTGTTGATGTCACCTTCATGAAAAGCAATACATTTTTCTTCAAATTCTGAGATACTTATTACTTTCTTTTTTAATTGTTGTTTATCAGGGTATTGAAGCTTAATGTCTTTTTCAAGAGTAATAGGTTCAAAAGCATGGAACTCATCTTTCAGATCCTGATTTTCTTCCAGAAATTTAAATAATATACTTTTTTGATCTTCAGGAAGATTATCTTCCCAATAATCAAGAAAGTATTTATTGTAGTTATTTCTGTTAATTTTCATAGATCATAAATTGTATTTAATTCTTCATCCTTCATTCTTCATCTCTTCTATATTACTCTTTCAAGGCTTCCGATATAATTTTTCATTGCAACTCGAGCCCTGTAAATATAAACCTTCACCTGTGATTCGGTCAGTTCGCATATTTCTCCGATCTCACTGTAAGAGTATCCCTCATAATCTCTTAATAATAATACCGACCTTTGAATTTCCGGTAATTTATTTGCTGCTTCATTTAATATTTCTTTTAAATCAAAAAATTCATCAGGTTCATGCAACCCAATGTTTTTACTTGCTGTATAATCTATCTCAACTTTAATTCTTCTGATCTGGTCTATCATCAGGCGGTAAGCAGTTGTGAAAAGATAAGATTTTACCTTATCAAATGAAACTTCAAACGCTTTATCCCATAACTTCATGTAAGCATCCTGAACAATATCTTTACTTCTTTCTTCGTCCTTAATATTCTTCAGGATGAAGCGATAAATATCATCTGAATATTCATCTACACTTATATTATATTCCCTGGTTGTCATTAATAAAGTGATAGTCTCAGAAATAATGACGTATATGTATTATTATTTGTTACAATTTATAAGAAATATATGGAAGCTTGCTTATTTATTTTTCTAAACAAAGGTAAGTATGATTAGTAAAACTTTCAGAGAACCTGCATTTTGCTGTCCTGTAAATTGTTGCCAATGAGTTATGGGAAAAATAATCATTGCATTTTATGTAATTTCTGCTTATTTTTGTAATTGATCTGAACGTTCTATTTAAATAAAATAAAGATTAAATGAGAACTTCTTTAGAGGCTCTTTGACCCAAATAACGTTCTTAAGTTTTAACGTTTATTAATTTTGTTTAGCGTATAATTATCAAAATGAATAATCATTTTGAGCTGTCTTTAAAGATTGTTTTCATTATATGGAGCTGCTTGTTTGAGCAGCTCCTTTTTTTGTGAAGGGAGAATGTTATATTAATCAAGTTTCAAGACTGCCAGGAAAGCCTGCTGAGGTACTTCTACATTTCCCACCTGTCTCATTCTTTTCTTTCCTTTTTTCTGCTTTTCAAGCAATTTTCGTTTACGGCTTATGTCACCTCCATAGCATTTGGCAGTGACATCTTTTCTTACAGCTTTAATAGTTTCTCGCGAAATAATTTTAGCACCAATAGCAGCTTGTATTGCAATATCGAATTGTTGTCGTGGTATTAATTCTTTTAGTTTTACACACATTCTTTTACCAAAATCATAGGCATTATCTCTATGTATCAGTGTTGATAAGGCATCAACAGATTCTCCATTAAGTAGGATATCTAATTTAACAAGGTTTGCAGCTTTATAATCGGATTGGAAATAATCGAAGGACGCATAGCCTTTTGAAATACTTTTCAGCTTATCATAAAAATCAAAAACAATTTCAGCAAGTGGCATTTCAAAGGTTACTTCTACGCGGTCGCTGGTAAGATAAACCTGGTTTTTTAAAGTGCCTCGTTTATCAATACACAAGCCCATTATTGAACCAATATATTGTGATTTTGTAATAATCTGGGCAGTGATATATGGCTCTTCAATACTGCTGATATTTTTTTGTTCTGGTAATCCTGATGGATTATGAACATCAATGATCTCATCTTTCGTTGTAATAACATGATATGATACGTTAGGAACGGTAGTAATTACATTCATGTCAAATTCACGATCAAGTCGTTCCTGCACAATTTCCATATGTAGCAATCCCAGAAACCCACATCTGAAACCAAAGCCCAGTGCAGCTGATGATTCGGGATCAAAAGTTAGTGATGCATCGTTTAATTGTAATTTTTCAAGAGAGGTTCGGAGTTCTTCATATTCATCAGGGTCGACGGGATAGATTCCAGCAAAAACCATAGGTTTCACATCCTGAAAACCTGAAATTCTCTCTATGCATGGATTTTCTACATGAGTAATAGTATCACCTACTTTTACTTCCTTTGATGATTTAATTCCTGAAATAATATAACCTACATCACCGGCACTAAGTTCTTTTTTTGGCTCTTGTTTTAATCTGAGAATACCAATTTCGTCAGCTTCGTATTTTTTATTTGTAGCAAAAAACTTCACATGATCACTTTTATTGATCGTACCATTAAATATCCTGAAATATGCAATAATACCACGAAATGAATTGAAAACCGAATCAAATATAAGTGCCTGTAAAGGTTCATCAGGATCTCCTTCAGGAAAAGGAATTTTTTGTACAATTGTTTCCAGAATTTTATCAACCCCATACCCCGTTTTTGCACTGGTTTCGATAATGTCCTCTCTCTCGCATCCAATAAGATCAATGATCTGATCCTTGACTTCTTCAGGCATGGCGCTTTCTGCGTCCATTTTATTTAATATAGGAATAATTTCAAGATCATGCTCAATTGCAAGATAGAGATTTGATATTGTCTGAGCCTGAACACCCTGGGTCGCATCTATTACAAGTAGTGCACCTTCACATGCAGCTATCGCACGAGAAACTTCGTAAGAAAAATCAACATGGCCGGGAGTATCTATAAGGTTGAATACGTAATTAGAATTATCATAGTGATAATCCATTTGTATAGCATGGCTCTTTATAGTTATTCCTCTTTCCCTTTCAATTTCCATATTGTCCAGAACCTGGTCTTTTACATCCTTTTCATCCAGAGTATTTGTGAACTCAAGAAGCCTGTCAGCCAAAGTACTTTTGCCGTGGTCAATATGGGCTATGATACAGAAATTTCGTATATGTTTCATC
>CAZDWF010000146.1:0-8181 GCA_964508895.1 uncultured Bacteroidales bacterium | reverse complement strand
ATTAAAGTACAACATAGACATTAATGCTCAAAATGGGAAAGGTTACACTCCGTTAGATATCACATCTTCTGATCAACAGGAAATAATCCAGCTATTAAAAGATAATGGATGCAAAAGAGCTGTATCCATACAAAAAGCCGCATTACTTGGAGACTATAAAGCAGTAAATTCAATCTTAAGTGATGATGGAAACAAAATTAACTCTAAGGATGTTGAGGGAATGACCGCCTTACACTGGTCTGCTTTGATGAATAATTATGAGATGTCTAAACACCTGATAGCTCATGGAGCATCTATTGATGATGCTCGTGACTTTAGCCAAAATTTAAAGGGGGATGAATATAGGGATGTTTCTGACTTGCTCTTAAATTGTTTTGAATCGAAAACACGAGATGAATTTGACACAGCTTTATTGACTGGAAACATTGAATTAATTAGAAAAACCTTATACGAAAAACCTGATTTTTTGAGGGGAAGGACAGGCAAAAAAGCAATTCGTATCGCAGCTATCTCAGGTGACATACATCTGGCTGAATTGTTAATAGAAAATGGTGTAGACATAAATTCTATCCTTGACGGATTGATTGACGAAGTAACTCCTTTATATCTTTCTATAGCACATGGTCATACAGAAATGTCTGATCTTTTGATTAGAAAAGGTGGAACAATAGGATATGAAGTCTATGGCGACTTACTCTCCCCTGGCCTTCTCAAGGATCTGATCCAAGCGGTTGCAAATGTTAATAAGCCTAAAATAAACAAATTACTTTCAAATATTGATCAACATGAAATTTATCGTTTTAAAACTGTAAAGGGGATGCTCTTTTATGCTGTACAGAAAAATCAGAATGAATCTGTAAAAGCATTGATGGAATATGGACTTGGCCCAAATACTACATTTAATGATCCTCACACCCATAATCTACCTCATTCAAATTTACTCCATTGGGCAGTTAAAAATGGAAACATAAAAATGGCTGACTATTTGATCAAAAATGGTGCTGATGTGAATAATCAGTTCTATCCACCTTTGTCTTGGGCTGCCGTTCATAACCAACCTGAGATGACTCTGTTTCTAATAAACAAAGGGGCAAAAGTTGATACTAAAAATAAACACTCAAGTGCAATTCCATTAGTATTGGCTTCTAAAAATAAAAGTGTAAAAGTAGCTAATATCTTAATAGGAAACGGAGCAGACATTAACATCAAAACACAGTATGGAGTCAGCCCTCTGTACTATGCAACTCTTAACGAAGATATAAAATTTGCCAAACTTTTAATTGAAAATGGTGCGAACATAAATATTAAAACCAATAATGGCCAGACACCTCTTCATATAGCATGCCAAATGGGTGATACTAAAATGGTTAAGCTATTATTAGACCATGGTGCTAAAATCAATGAATCTTTCACATTCCAACGAAAAAAATCATACTTTCATAATAGAAGAAGCTGGACAGTTGAAAACATCGCTTTAACTCCTATAGATATTGCAGCTCAATGGAACTATCCTGATGTAGTAAAAATACTGATTGAGAGAGATTCAAATCAGAATTCCGCTCTACTAAGAGCAACAGAAAAAGGAAACGATAGAATGATCCATATCTTAGTTGAATCTTTTCCAGGCGAACAAGCGAATCTAAATGATAGCCTGTTTTTAGCTATACGTTCAAACAAACCAGATACTGTAGCTTGTTTGGTTGATCTTGGAGCCGAGATAGATGGTATTTTAGCATTGAAAGACAATATTTCATTTATTGTAACCAAAACCGAGCCTGGATATGCAACTGTTGGGGCATACCCAAGATCAACCTTTAATAGACATACAACCCCTTTACATTTAGCATCTGAATTAGGCAGGCTAGAAATTGTTAAATATTTAGTAGAAAAAGGGGCAGTCATAAATTCAATAGATGTTTATGGAAAAACACCTTTAGACACCGCAATTCAAAACGACCATGCAGAAATCGCTAATTACCTACAGAAAAGGCTTGAACCATCTCCTTAAACCTATAGAGACTGATATGTAGCCTCTGTTGTCGAATGGAATGCACAAAAGACTACAAAATGAAAAGGCCACACACAAAAAAGGAACAAAGCAAAAGTTAAAGTATATATAGTCGAGATACATTAATGAAGTTTACCATATCAATTTTGTTATTCTTAATTTTAATGATTAATTATTGTTCTAATAAGCATGCTCGAGTTTTCAACTGACTTCTAAACCTTGCAATAATTGAACTATGCATCTGGCAGACACGAGATTCTGATATACCCAGTGTATCCCCAATTTCTCTCATTGTCATCTTTTCAAAATAATAAAGAATAATAATCATTTGCTCCTGTCTTGAAAATCCCTTTGTCACGAATTCCTTTAGGTCTTTTTTAAGGATTTCATAGAAGGGATCACTGCTTTTATGGTTTGTTAGTAAGTTTAATTCACTATATTCTTCTTCTCCGTCAGTCTCTGAAAAACTCTTGTTAAGTGAAATCAGAGAAGAAGCATTGGCATCCCTTTGGAAATGATAAAATTCATCCAAGCTCATGTCTAACTCTTCTGCCAGTTCTTCGTCAGAAGGGCATCGTCCGAAAATAGCCTCTAATCTTTGGGTAACTTCCTGGAGTTTCTTGGCACGAGCACGAACTAGTCGAGGAACCCTGTCATTCTTTCGAAGGTTGTCGAAAATCGCCCCTTTGATACGCTGAACACAATAGGTTTCAAACTTTGTATTTTTAGAAGGATTAAATTTGTAGATGGCATCAAGTAATCCTTCTATCCCGACGCTGTAGAAGTCATCTAATTCGACATGTTGAGGGAATCGAGCATGAAGGCGTTCCGCTGTATATTTGACCTGTGGCAGATAGTATTTCCAAAGGATATCTCTAGATGGAGTGTCACGTTGCTGAAGGAAGTGGTCCCAGACCTCTTCGATATTGACCTCTTTAAGAGTTTTCATCGTAGCCTCCGTGTGATTTTTCTCTTAAATCCTGTCCAGTTTTTATGAGTTCTACAGAAGTCCTAAAAAACTATGTCGGAAAAGGTTGTATCGGCCATTTAAAGAGGTGAACTTTAGAAGAAAGCAGAGAAATTTATAAATTTTCTTCCAGATGGCTCATAATGAGTTAATAACAAGCAGTCTTATTGACTTTTTACTATATACGACTATAATACTCCAGTATGAAGGGCAAATTAGTGACAAAAGACATTTTTCTCAACACTTAAGGAGCGGGGAAATACGACATTGCGTTGTTTTTGAGGTAGCCCTCCCCATATTTTTGCCCTTGGATAGATCAGATTGAGTCTCGTGAGAGATAAAATTTGATGTAGTCAAATGGAATAGGCGACAGAGGAAGTAGGAAACAGGGATAATTTGGAGGGATTTTGGGATAGGGAAAGAAATATGGCTGTTATTAGGGCTGAAAATGAGGAAAATTGTCTAATTTCTGTTTATGTCTTGTCTAAAAATCTTGATAATAACTGTTAATAAACTATAATTATGAACTAATATCCATCAAGGGAGAATAATCTCATTTGTTAGGCATTAAATATGGTCTTAAGAGAAGAAATATTTACGCTAGATGAATTGGCCCAATATCTGAAAATTCCAAAGTCCACTATTTACAAATTATGTCAAGAAGGAAAGATTCCTGGCCAAAAAGTGGGAAGACATTGGAGATTTAGAAAAGAAGTTATTGATCGCTGGTTGGAAACATCAAATACAGATGAATAAATTACCTGATACATTTGGATTTTGTAACGAGCCGCTGACAGTGCATACAAGTCGCACTATTATGTTGTGCGAACTGGAGGAACTATTAAGCAATGCATCTCTATCTTCTACAAAGGAAGAGTATGAAAGTTTAATTGTCGATGACAATATACTTGGAAAGCCTACGATTAGTAGCAGAACCAAAACAGCAAAGTTTATCACTCAATTATACTCATTTGATAATAAACTAGTGCTTTTTAAGGCGTTACGTTATTTCTATGACCGAGACATGAAAGTGCTCCCAATGTTGGCATGTTTATGCTCACACGCCAGGGATTCTCTATTACGTTTAGTGAGTGATGAAATCCTTTCATTACCCCAAGATTCAAAATTTTCACTTGAGATGATCAAAAAAATGCTTGATGATGCTTATCCAGGACGATTTAGCCCTAGGACTCTGCACTCCACAGCACAAAATATTGCATCTTCATATCAACAGTCCGGTCATTTAAGAGGAAGACGTTTAAAGCATCGTTGTAAACCTTCGGTTACACCTACGGTTGTGTCATATGCTTTATTGATTGGATATCTTTCTGGTCTTCAGGGAGAAAATCTATTAAAGACACAATGGATAAAACTTCTTGATAGAAGCCCGTCTGATGTAATGGATATGGCTAAAGAAGCTCATAAAATGGGGTGGATAACTGTAAAAAACATTGGCTCCGTAGTTGAAATATCTTTTGAGCAATTGTTATCAGAGAAGGAGAGGATGTCATTATATGAATAGGATTGAACAGTTAATCAATAACTATCGTCAAGAAGTATCGTTACCCTGGTCATCACTTACGGCTGGTGCGGAACGAATATGGTTTTGTGTATATAATAAGATGGACGAACGTAGGTTGCGTCCCAGAATTACTGAATTCGAAATCGTGACTAAACAAGCAAAGCATGGATGGAAACATATCGATTTGACAGATTCATTTGCACTTTGGATGTCAAATGAAGATTACAAGGACGAATATTTTGAGAATCCAGAAGATCTAAAGCCCGTCCTAGATGATTATAAACAAGAAATTGTTGGTCAGATTAAAGAATACCTTCAAGGAGTGACAGAAAAAGATGTTGTTGCGATTTCTGGAATTGCTTCATTGTATGGTTTTATAAAAATGTCAGAGCTAATTAAAATTATTAAAGATGATATCAAGGGAAGATTGGCAGTTTTTTTCCCAGGTGAATATGATGGAAATAACTGTTATCGAATGCTGGATGCACGAGATGGTTGGAATTATCTTGCAACTCCCATAACCTGTCATGAAAGGGCTATATGATGGTTAAGAACTATGAGTTATTTGTTGATAATCCTCTAGATAAGATACTGGAAAATGATGGTGTTGCAGAGGTAACAGATGATTTCTCTGATGAGAAACTCAAGCTACTAAGGTATGAACTTCAGACATTTGTATGTGAAGGTCAGTATTCAAATGGGATTGTTCGTATTCTTGAGTCCTACTTGGCTAATATCAGTAAAGCCAAACAACCTGCCGTATGGGTTAGCGGGTTTTTTGGAAGTGGGAAGTCTCACTTTGTAAAAATGCTTCGTTATTTGTGGGTGGATTACACTTTCGAAAAAGATAAAGCTACGGCTCGTGGTTTGGTCAAATTACCCGCAGAGATAACAGATTTATTTGTTGAATTAACCAATACAGGTAAACGTAATGGAGGATTGTTTGCAGCTTCAGGTACCTTGGGGGCAGGAGCCGGTGATAGTGTCAGATTGGCACTTTTGGGGATTATTTACCGTTCATTAGGATTACCAGACAATTATTCAGTTGCTCGATTTATCTTATGGTTAAAAAACCAGGGTATATATAATCAAGTAAAATCTTATATTGAAAAGCAAGATAAAGATTTCATTAAAGAGACTCGCAGACTTTATGTTTCAACTTTACTATCAGAAGCAATCCTTTCTGTCGATCCTCAATTTGCATCTGATGCCAAAGAAGCTAAGACCTTGCTGAAAAGTCAATATCCCCCACAAATCGAAGATATCTCTAATGACGAAATGCTGGATGCTATCCAGGAGGCAGCCACATTAGATCAATCAGAATTTCCTTGCACCTTAATTGTTTTAGACGAAATTCAACAGTATATAGGTGAAGACCAAAGCCGAACTAACAAAGTACAGGAAGTTGTTGAGAATTGCACAAGCCATTTTGGTGGAAAACTTTTGTTTGTTGCTACTGGGCAGAGTGCTCTTTCAGGAACTCCTCAACTCCAAAAGTTACGAGACCGTTTTACTGTAAAGGTGGAATTGTCGGACAGTGATGTTGAGACAGTGGTTCGAAAGATTGTTCTCGAAAAGAAACAGGATAAAGTGCAGGTTATTCGAAATCTCTTTGAAAAGCATTCTGGTGAGATTGACCGGCATTTACAGAACACTCGTATTGGCCCTCGTAACGAAGATAAAAATGCTTTTGTTCCTGACTATCCCCTTCTGCCTGTTCGTATGAGATTTTGGGAGCGAACGCTACGGGCTGCAGACATGGAAGGATCATCCAGCCAATTACGAAGTCAGCTTCGGGTTATTTTGGAAGCCACTAAAGAAACAGCGAATGAGTCTATTGGTACGATTGTTTCCGCAGATTATATGTTTGACCAAAAAGCATCAGACATGATCAACTCTGCTTTCTTGCATAATGAAGTATTTCAACTCATTCGTGAACAGGATGATGGAACCGAAGCGGGAAAGCTACGCTCTCGTCTCTGTAAACTTATCTTTTTGATTAATAAACTTCCCAGAGAACAGGGAGCCGATGACGGCATTCGAGCAACTACAGATACATTGGCGGATCTGCTTATTGATGACCTCAATGTTGGAAGTACAGAACTGCGAAAGAATATCCCTGTCATATTATCCGAATTAGTTAAAACCAATCATGTTATGCAAGTGGAATCTGAATACCGGATTCAAACAAGGGAAAGTGCTGCATGGAACGAAGAATTCCAGAAGCACTATAATCATATTGTGAACAGTCCTCAGGACATTGCTTCGTTGAGAACCGATGCTTTAAATGAAGAAAGCATGGGAGTCCTTAAGGGGATTAAAATTACCCACGGAAGCTCAAAACAACCTCGACAGATTGAAATCTACTTTGGCACTAAAGCTCCAGAGATTACCGGCAAGGAAAACATCCCTGTTTGGATTCGTAACGGCTGGGATGAAGACGAAAGCTCTGTTCTGTCGGATGCCAGAGCAGCAGGTGTTAATGATCCGACTGTCTATGTATTTTTGCCCCGAAAAGGTGCAGAAGATCTTAAAAAGAAATTAGCTATTTATAAAGCTGCTGAAAAGACCTTAGCTTCAAGAAGTGTGCAAAATACTCCGGAGGGGCAAGAAGCCAGTAAAGCTATGGAGACGAGGAGAGATCTTGCCGAAAGAGGTTGTGGCTACCTTCTAAGCGATGTCTTTACACATGCCAAGGTATTTCAAGCTGGTGGAACAGAAATTCAAGGACTTGAATTATTTGCCAAAGTCAAAGATGCTGCTGAACACTCACTTCAGAGGATGTATCCACGATTTGACTTGGCTGATGATCCCAAATGGTCAATGGTTGTCGAACGAGCACGAAAAGGAGCATCAGATGCTCTTGAGGTTGTTGGGTATCAGGGTGATGTTGAAAATAATTCTGTATGCTCAGAAGTGCTTAAAAATATGGGGGCTGGAAAAAGAGGTACTGAAATCCGCAAAGAGTTTGCATCAAGCCCTTACGGATGGCCGCGGGATGCGGTTGATGGTGCTTTGTTAGTTCTAACTTTAAATGGCCATCTGACTGCTACTCTGAATGGCAAGCCGGTAAAAGCTCAAGAAATTGACCAAAAAAGTATTACTGTTACCGATTTTAAATGTGAAACAGTCACGATCCAAGCGACAAAGAAAATAGCTGTCAGAAAACTACTTCAAGAATCAGGTATTACGGTCAAGCCTGGAGAAGAACTGTCTTCGGTTCCTGTTTTCTTGATGAAAATCCGTGAATTAATTGACCAGGCGAGTGGTGATGCCCCACTTCCTGAAAAGCCTAACACGGCTTATCTTAAGGAAATTGAAGATACAACTGGTAACGCCCAGTTAGTCAAATTGTATGAGCAAAGAGAGCGTATATCAGATGACATCAAACAATGGAGTAAAAATTTAGAATCTATCAAGATTCGTTTGCCCAGATGGAATATTCTTAACCAACTGCTTTCTCATGGGGCGAATTTACAAGTTGCCAAGGAAATTACTCCACAGATTGAAGCAATCAAAGCCAATCGTTCGTTGTTGGAAGAACCTGATCCCGTACCTACGCTTTGTGACAAGTTATCCGATGAACTTCGAAATCAGTTAGTTCAGATCCACACCAAATGCACACAGATATATCAAGAGCAAATGACTCAGCTTTCTAACTCTGATATTTGGCAGAAGCTTCAG
>CAZDWF010000145.1:0-8196 GCA_964508895.1 uncultured Bacteroidales bacterium | reverse complement strand
ATTGGGATATACCATGAGCATGGATCATGAACCGCTTCCATCAAACAGCAATACTGATGACAGAATTGCCACCCTTACCGTACAAATAGGATCTCCAATACCCACCGGAGCCAATGAACCAAGATTATATTACAGCATTAATAATGATCCTTTCGTTTTTATTAATCCATTTTATGTAAACCTGGATACTCTTCAGTTTGTGATTCCAGGACAACCAATAGGTACAGCTGTACAATACTATTTTGCTGTACAGGATGAAAGCGGAGATCTTATTGCTACGCTTCCTTCAGGAGGATCAGGAGTTAACCCCCCTGGAACTACAGCTCCAGCAGAATTATTTGATTACTTCGTGGGTGACCTTCTCATTGCTGAATATTGCACACAAACTGCACCTAAATACATTCACAACCTATCCTATACTATTGATACCATTACAGTTACAGAGGAAGCAAATGTTGCGGATGTGAATGTTACAGTATCTATCAGTCACCCTGACGACGGGCAGCTTGATATTTACCTGGTCGGTTCTGACGGAACAGAAATAGAACTCAGCACCGGCAATGGAAGTGGCGGGGCCAATTATATCAATACTGTATTTGATGATGAAGCAGAATTATCTATTACACAAGGCTCACCTCCATTTATGGGTACATATAAGCCTGAAATGCCATTATCAACATATTTAGGGACAAATATGAATGGGGATTGGATGCTAAAAATTTACGATAGTGAGCTCGAAGACGAAGGAGTACTTGCCAACTGGTGTATTGAATTTGAATATTATTATTTAAACCCCGGCATTGCTGAAACCAGTAAAGAAGTCAGCAAGCTATACCAGAACTATCCTAATCCATTTGCCTTTACATCGACCATCGGGTTTGAAGTTGATGAACCGGGACATGTCATAATAGATGTCTTTGACATTATGGGAAGGCATATTTCTACGCTTACGAATAAAAACTACACAACAGGGAATCATCTTATCGAGGTAAACGGATCAGCCTTTGAAGCAGGAAGGTATTTTTACAGGATGCAGACGACTAAGGAAGTCCTTGTAAAATCAATGACTGTAATAAAGTAAAATACGAAGATTGTATTTATCAGGCGAACTTTTAAGCAAATCTATCGTAAAATAACTTACTTATCTTTACTGGCAAATTGAATAATTATGGCTTATAAGAGAATACTACTTAAACTCAGCGGAGAATCCCTTATGGGTGAGAAGCAATATGGTATTGACCACTCCAGGATGGAGCAATATGTCAGTGATATCAGTGAAGCTCATAATATGGGAATACAGATTGGCATTGTAATAGGCGGAGGAAATATTTTCAGGGGGATGGATGGTGCCAGTGAAGGATTCGACAGGATACAGGGTGATTACATGGGAATGCTGGCCACTGTTATCAATAGTCTTGCATTGCAATCAGCATTAAAAGTCCATAACATCGATTCAAAATTATATTCAGGAATTTCCATAGATCCCATTGCTGAATCCATGACAAGCCAAAAGGCAATTCAAAACCTGGAAGAAGATAAGATAGTGATCATCTCGGGCGGTACAGGAAATCCTTTTTTCACAACAGATACAGCTTCCGCTTTAAGAGCCCTGGAAATAAAAGCCGATGCAATCCTTAAAGGTACAAGGGTGGATGGTGTTTATACGGATAATCCTGAGAAAAATCCTGAAGCAATAAAATACGACACTGTATCCTATGATGAGGCTATTGAAAAAAACCTCAGGGTAATGGACCAGACCGCCTTCTCGCTCTGCAAGGAAAACGACTTGCCCATAGTTGTGTTTAATATGAACACCAAAGGCAACCTCCAGAAACTACTAAAAGGAGAAAAGCTGGGAACACTGGTTTCGAAAAAATAATATATTTGTAAAAACAATTCGCGTCACGCGTCACGCGTCACGCGTCACGAATAAAATAAATATCATGACTGAAGACGCTCAATTAGTCTGGGATGAGGCAAAAGAAAGCATGGAAAATGCTATCATACACCTTGACAAAGAATTTCAAAAGATACGTGCCGGTAAAGCTAATCCTTCAATGCTCGAAGGTATCAAAGTAGATTATTACGGTGCTCCCACTCCTATAGAGCAAACAGCAAATATCAACACTCCGGATCCTCGCCAAATCATTGTTCAGCCTTGGGACAAAAGTATATTGCCTGAACTGGAAAAGGCAATCCTTGCCGCTAACCTGGGATTTAATCCTAAAAATGAAGGAGAGGTTCTACGTATAAGTGTACCCCCGCTTACAGAGGAAAGGAGAAAAGAGCTGGTAAAACAGGCTAAAAATGAAGCAGAGAATGGCAAGATAAGCATTCGTAATTCCAGAAGAGCTGCCAATGATCTGGCTAAAAGCATGGAAAAAGATGGTATGCCTGAAGATGAATCAAAAAAACTACAGGATAAAATTCAGGAACTTACTGATGATAACATCAAAAAGGTTGATGATTTATTTAGTAAGAAAGAAACTGATATAATGACTGTCTAAGTGGACTTCCTTTGCCTATTTGTTAAAATGCCGTATAAATGCCGACATGTTTTTCAATAAAATAAATATGCAGGATGCATACTATGAAGTTTCTAACTATATCTCTATTATTACTATCTACAGTAATTTACGGACAGAAGTTCCAGGAATTAGCGCAAACACCACCCATGGGATGGAACAGCTGGAATTATTTCGAATGTGATGAAATAAATGAAAAGATAATAATGGAAATTGCTGATGCCATGGAGAATAATGGCATGAAAGAAGCCGGGTATGAATATATTGTTATCGATGATTGCTGGCAGGTGGGCAGGGATATCAATGGTGAGATCATCATTGATTCTGTGAAGTTCCCTTCAGGAATGAAATACCTTGCCGACTATATTCACAACAAAGGATTAAAATTCGGCCTGTACTCAGATGCAGGAACACACACCTGTGCAGGAAGGCCGGGCAGCAAAGGATTTGAGATCATTGATGCCAACACCTATGCATATTGGGGTGTAGATTATTTAAAATACGATTGGTGCAACACCAAAGGGCAAGTCCCTAAAGTATCATATACGCTTATGAGTAGTTGTTTGAAGGAGGCAGGCAGACCTATTGTTTTCAGTATTTGTGACTGGGGATATTCAAAGCCATGGGAATGGGCAAAAGACGTAGGGCATCTATGGAGAACAACCCTTGACATAACTGACAGGTGGGATGGAAATAAATGGGGGAATCAACTTGGATGGACTGAAATCCTGGAAAAGCAGGTAGGATTGGAGAAATATGCAGGACCGGGGCATTGGAATGATCCTGATATGTTAGAAGTAGGTAATCCCGGATTAAATACCAATGAAGCAAGAGCACATTTCAGCATGTGGTGTATGTTGGCTGCCCCATTAATTGCGGGGAATGACCTCAGAAACATGAATGATGATACCAGGGAGATACTCATGAATAAAAACTTAATTTCAGTTAATCAGGACCCTTTGGGAATGCAAGGATTTAAGATAATGGATTATGGGAACTTTGAAATCTGGCAAAAATCATTAGCAGACGGGAATATTGCCATCTGTTTGTTAAATCTTGAAAACGAAGATCATACATTTGATATCAAATGGGAGAAATTGAAAATCAAGAACTTCTCTGGAGATTATAAAATAATAGATCTCTGGAAGAATGAAAGTATAGGTATTACAGATAAGGATATTGCACTTAAAGTTCCATCAAGAGATGTTATCTGTTTAAAGCTTCAGTCTATCTCTTATTAAAATCCCTCATTCTACCTTTTTTCTTCCTTACACCTGGGAATTTGACGCCATAGAAGATATCAACATAGTGTGAAAGCTGATCTTTCAATTCAGTGCGTCCAACAAGATTCTGAAGTTTTCCTGTTTCGTATAGTTTATCAGTTACAACAATATCACGGTCTACTTCAAAGCCTGCACCTGTTACAACTCTTGGTCCTGCAAACTCAACAAGCCCACCTTTTTCGCCTATCATAACATCTCCCTGTGTAACATAACTTGCATATGCTCCTCCTGTTGTAGGACCTGTAATAACTGATAAGTAAAGCAATCCTTCTTTTTTAAGATCCAGAAGGGCCATATTCATTTTAGCCATTTGTGCAAGAGACATAGGTCCTTCGTTCATACGGGCACCACCGGAAGCACAAACGGAGATGAAAGGATGTTGATAGTTTATAGCGAAATCTATCGCACGTTTGAATTTCTCACCAAAAACGGCTCCAAAAGAACCTCCAAAGAAACTAAGATCTGAAAGTACCAGAACAACCTGTTTACCGTTTATCTGTGCTGTTCCGGTAACAAGTCCTTCTTTAGAGAATGATCTCTGCTGAACTTTCTCCAATGATGCTTTATACTTACCAAAATTATAATATTCTTTACCTATCAGCTTATCAATGGTAAGGTCACCTTCTATTTCCTGGAAAGTATTTTGATCACAGATTTTCTCCAGTTGCTCTTCAACGGTAAGGTATTCTCCTTTTCCACATTTAGGGCAAGCATAGAAGTTATCAATATACTGTTGAAGAGGGATAAAACCACAACCACCGGCTACCCTGAAAATATTCCTGTCAGGATCCCATTCCTTCTCACAATTGTAGAATTCTGTATCTTCAATACCTTCTCTTTCCATGTGGGCTTTAATCAGGAACATAGTATGGAAGTCTTCCCTTTCAATATCAACTTTCGGGATATTGGTATGCTTGGTACTTTTTATTTTCCTTTTTGAAAGTTTATCCAGTGAATCATCAAAAGATCCATAATTAAGAACTTTTTCCCTTCTCTCTTTCAATAGCTTATCAACAATCTTCTTTTTAACCTTTTTACCTGACTTATATGACTGCACCCAGTCACCAAGAGTTTTCTTTAAAGTATCTTTTATAGTTTTAACTGTGAACTTATAATCAGTATGAGCACCTTTTTCCGGTTCAGGAAGTGCTTTGTCTATCATACCTATCTTCATAAGGTGATCAACACCCGGACGCAATAGATCAAGTGCATCCTGAAGGGTGTCTTCCAGTTCTTCACCTGCTGCCAGTCTTTTATGGAAAATAATTCGGCTACAGCTCTCAGGAGCAATAACAGAATAAATTGAATTTTCGAGCATAAAACTTTTATCAGAAACCTGAATAGCAAGGGCCCCACCACTACCACCTTCACCAATAACAAAAGAAACTGTAGGTGTAGCAACATAACAGAACCTGCTGATACAATCAGAGATAAGGAATGACTGCCCACCCATTTCAGAATCCATAGAGGAGTTACCACCAAAAGTGTCGATAAAAGAAACTACCGGTAACATTTCTTTCTCCGCAATATCAAGAAGCTGCAGGATGTAAGAATGTCCGTTAGAAGTAATCATCCCTGTAGCCTGGTTTTCTTTTCTTTTACTTGGTTTTTCCTGTCCAAGAATTATACATTCAATTCCATCAATCTCTCCACGTGCAGCGATCAATGTTGGATCAGGTGATTCAAAATATCTAAGATTCTTAAAAACACCTTCTATCACATCGGAGCTTCTGATTCTTTCAGGGTGTCTAACAAGGTCGTATCTTTCTTTGTAGCTTTTTTTTGGAGCGTGGTCAGATTTTTTCATAATGCTCAATATTTATGGGCTTGTCTTAAAAGTCAGACAAAGATAAAATTTATTAGTAAATGAGAGTTTTCCTGATAATCACATCAAAGTTAGGGAAGAATATTTAATAATGAAAAGCTAAAAGCAAAAAACAAAAAACAAAAGTAGGAATGTGTGTGAGGAGGATCCTTGCCCTGAATAAAAGAAAACCGCAAAGACGCTGAGACACAGAGAGTTACGAAAGTGAATTACTTACAATTTCTCATTTGAACTATCTGTGAGAGAATTCGCGTGATCTGCAAGAAACTTTGCGTAATCTGCAAGAACTTTGCAATTTGCATTTCTTTTCACTCAGTACAATTCCTGCAGATCTCAACACCTTTTCTATCCCTGAAAACTTTCTTCCTGAATGAATTATACTCTTCGTTGTTCCAGATCTCTTTAAAGGAACTTATTTTCAGATTTCCCATTTTATGTTCTGCATCTTTATCAAAACAGCATGGAACAATATTTCCATCCCATGTAATCACAGCTCCTGACCACATCCTGAAGCATTGATTTTTAAAACTGTCTTTCATTACATACTTCCCCTGGGCATCTTTTTTATACCTTGAATATATTTTATTTGAAGGAATAAGAAATGCATTATTCTCAAAATCATAAACCTGGGCTGTCTTAAGATGTAACGGTAAATGCCATTGTTTTGCTTTTAGTTTTGCTTCAGAAATCTGATGTTCATTTACACCCAGAACAAGAAATTGCAGGATAACATAGGGATTCGATTTCCTAAGGTTCTTTTTCCATTTCAAGATGGTTTCAATTCCCTTCTCCACTGTTTCAAGCTCTCCTCCTACCCTGTATCTGGAATAAGCATCCTGGGTAATACCATCGTAACTGATTATTAATCGATCCAATCCTGATTCAACTATTGCTTTACAATTTTTATCATCCAGGAAGTGGGCATTGGTAGAAGTGATAGTATATATATTTTTGCCATGAGCCAAACTGATCATTTTAGCAAAATCATTATTTAGCAATGGCTCTCCCTGGAAATATAGTATCAGGCTCATCAGCTTTGAATGAACCTCATCAATGATCCTTGAAAACTCATCAATATTAATGCTTCCGCTTTTTCTTTTTAGTCCATTCAAGCCCGTTGGACATTCCAGGCATTGTAAATTACAGGTTGTAGTAGGCTCAATTGACATACTATAGGGATATCCCCAATGAATGATCCATCCTGTAATTACAGATACGTAGTAAGACACTTTGATTTTTATTGCATTAAGAATTTTTTTCAGCCTTAAATGGGATGAGAAACGTAGAGCATCCTTTATCCTGGAATTCGACATGGCCTATATCTTCTCCGTAAGCTTTTTAACGATTTTAACATTATTCAGGAACTCTTTCGCTACTATTCTAATAACTGTATAAGCAGGAATAGCAAGTATCATCCCTGGTATTCCTGCAAGACTTCCTGCCATGATAATTACCAGGAATATTTCAACAGGATGGGCATTGGCAACATTAGAATAAATTACAGGCTGAAGAACAATATTATCAATCAGGTTTGCTACCAGAAACACTGCAACTACTTCAATGCCGATAAGCATTACAACATCGTACATGCCAAAACTCAAAGCAGTGGTAACTGCGATAATCACACCCATGGTACCACCGATCAAAGGACCTAGGTATGGAATAATATTCATCAACCCGCCTAGAAAACCAATGATCAGGGCATTTTCGATCCCAAGTGCGTATAAACCGAGCGACAATAAAGTTATCATGCAGGTTAGCTCTGTTAATAAGCCCAGGAAATAGCGTGAAAGAAGCTTATGAGTTTTTGACATAATTGTTTTCACCTCATCTTCCAGGTGAGTTGGTACCAGCAGGATGATGAAGTTTGAAAGCATGTCTTTACTTTTCAGGAAGAAAAAAGTAAGGAACAGAACTGAAAAGGCACCGAAGAAGAAACTACCTGTAGCACTAAGCAGGCTTTTGAATATATTGGTAAAACCAGCTAGCCCGACAGCTGATGTTAACTGCTTTTCCAGCGTTCCTTTTATGGTTTCATTTGCATCAATAATATCATAATCATAAAGAAATTGTTCGATTTTCATTATTGGATCCTTAAAATGATCCATCACATCAGCTATATTGATCTGGGAAATGATCTTTGCCTGTCCGGAGATGAGTGGTACAAAAAACCAGATAAAACCAGCAAAGACCATAATCATCACTATTAAAGCAAAGAATGCACTCAATGCATGAGGCATATGGACCTTTCTGATCTTTATCTTATCAAAAAGTCTGACAAGAGGTTGTCCGATCACAGCAAGCACTGCAGAAACCAATACATAGATAACAATATTTGAAAAATACCATACAAAAAGAATTAATAATATTAATCCTATTATTGTGAAAACTGTGGGATATTTCTTGAGCATAATTTTTTTCTTAAAATTAACAATTAATAATTAACAATTAATAATGCTGTGCAAATAGTTATTTACAAATTCTATATCCTTCATTTTTTTGTAAGTGTTAATAATAATAAATTCTATTACATAAAAATTCTTTAATTTGCGTGCTAAATACT
>CAZDWF010000144.1:0-8232 GCA_964508895.1 uncultured Bacteroidales bacterium | reverse complement strand
GAATAAATATACATTATTAAACATATCTTTCATTTATAAAAATTAGAATAAGCTTAGAATGCTGTCATGGCATCAACAATAATCAATGTTTGAATTCATATAAATATAATGTATATTTGAAATAACATTAACCCAATTATCATGAAAAAAAGAATCTTAATTTCCATCACAACATTAGTGCTTGTTTCAATTGTAATCCTTTTTAGTTGCAAGAAAGATGACAGCCCATCAGGAGATTCACCTACAAATTTTTTGACTATAGGAGTTATTTTGCCTCTGGATCTGGAAAAAGGTGAGTTACGAAAAAATGCTTTGCTAACTGCCATTGATGAGATCAATGCAAACTCAGGAGTTGGCAATGGATATCAGTTGCAGTTAAACATTAAAAGTTCTGAAGGAGCTGACAGGAAAATTGCAGCAGGAAATGCCGCTAAAGATATTGTAGCACAAAGTAACTACCTTATTGGATTTATCACCAGTTTCTCTTCATCTTCCACAGGAATAGTGGAAGAAGTCACTATTCCTGATAATTATCCTACAATCTCAGGATCGGCAACAGCAGTGAGCCTTTCCGGGATCTCAGATTACTTTCAGCGACTCTGCGCTCCTGATCCTTTCGAAGCCAATGTTCTTGCCGATCAGACTAATGATTATAATATTTCAAGTGTAGCAATTGCTGTGGAGGATGGCGATACATATTCTGCAGGACTGGCAACAGCTTTTCAAACTGCTTTTAGTGGTGGAGCTGCAACTCTCGTAAATTTCACAGCAAACGATCCTGATTATGCCAATAAACTTACTCAGTTACTTGCAGGAAATCCTGAAGCAATATTTGTTTCAATGCTTAACCCAAGTGTATTTGTTGAGTTCTTCACTGAGTTGGGAAATATGAAAGACGGACAAGATTTAACAAATACTACTTTTATTTTATGTGATGGATTATATTCATCAGATCTCTTCCAGGCTCCGGTAGATTATATGCTTGGAGAAGTAAACGGACATCCAAAAAACTTCGGAGCTTTTCCGTCCGCTGATACAAGCAGTAATGTATATCAATACTTTGCCAGTGAACTCTACCAGAAGTATATGCAGGAAGTAGCTTCTTATAATGCTCAGTTTTATGATATCGGCTATCTGTTTGCCATGGCTATTGAAAAAGCATTCCAGGCTGAAAGTACAAGTAATATGCAAGCATTCCGTGAAAAAGTAAATCATTATATCAGGCCTGTATCTCATGGTAATGCAGGTGATCCTGTTGTGTCTCCGGATCAGGGATGGATATCCATTAAAAATGCTTGTAATCAGGGAGGGGTAAACTATATTGGTGCCAGTGGTAATTGCGATATTGATAGTGAAGGCAATACTGTTACACCCTATTCCGTATTTAAAGTCACGAAACCTGGAGGGCATTATGCTTTTGAGATCATTAAGATTATTCCTTAAATATTATATATATGGAAAGCTCTGTTAACATCCCATTCTAACAGTATTTGCAAGCTCTAATGCATTACAACACTGCCTTTTACATCAAAGTGTAAGATATTGTAAGCCATATGTATGATAATATATAGATGCAATTTTCTATTAATTGATTAATTAATAGTTCATTTGTCATACCATAAAAATTCACAGATTAACATTTAATAAAATTCATATGAAAAAACTAATTACGTTTATTATTATCAGCATTATAGCACCTGTATTATCATTCGGACAGTTTGCCTATGTACCAGAATATATATCCGGAGATATTAATCTTAGAGATCTTACAAATCCTGCTAATTCCACATTAATTGGAACTTCTGTAAACAATTTAGCAGCTTCAGATTTTGACCTCAGTGGCAACTTATACGCTATCAGAGGATCAGATAATGGCCTTTATCAAATTGATACAACAAATGCTTCTGCCACACTTATTGGTACTGTCGCTCCTGCTGGTTCACATTTTTGGACCGGACTGGCATGTGACCCAACTGATGGCACTATGTATTTATGTAGTACAGATGGTTCAACAAATGATTTTTATACGATTAACCTTAGCACTGCTACCACCACATTAATTGGAAGCAACAGTGATGGTGATGGTGTTGTAGGTATTGCTTTTGATGACAGCGGTCAAATGTATGCAATTTATCTTGTCAGGGAATTCTACCAAATTGACAAAACTACAGGAGTAGCAACTCTTGTAGGAAGTATGACTACTGCATGTACTGCTTTGGCACATCACGGACTGGATTTTTGCTCTGAGAATCAAAGCATGTATATGGTCTCATACAATGCATTTACATTCGATAGTGAATTATACAGTATAGATATTTCTACAGGAGTTAATACCTTGATTGGTTCTGTGCTTGTATGGACTGGAACCCTCGCTGTAAGATATAATTCATCAATTTCAGCAGGATTCTCAGCTAATCCGACAGAACTTTGTGAAGGAGGAAGTGTTCAGTATACTGATAATTCCACAGGGGCTATTACATCCTGGGGATGGACTTTTGAAGGAGGCACTCCAGGAACATCCACATCACAAAATCCGAATATAACTTATAATACTGCAGGGACTTATGATGTTCAGCTAATTGTTGATGATGGAACATTATCAGATACTCTTCTTGTAGAGGATATGATAGAAGTTGAAGCCACACCAGCACAGTGTAATATTCCATCAGGTCCTGTTACAAGCTGCCAGGGGCAATCTGTTGAGTACACTACAAATTCTGTAGCATATGCCAATAATTATAACTGGGTTGTTGATCCGACAGCTGCAGGAACAATTACAGGCACTGGTACTATAGGAACATTTGATGCATCAGCAACTTTTACAGGTAACTATACAGTAAGAGTCAGAGCTGAAGGAGATTGCGGTGACGGAGCGTGGTCACCTGATCTTGCATGCGAATTATTTGTCGGTCCTCAGATATTTTCATTAACCGGTGACGGAACCTATTGTGACGGAGAGCCTGGTGCTGAACTTATTCTTGATGGATCAGAAACCAGTGTTGATTATGAATTATACCTTGATGATGTTGCAACAGGCAATATTGTTGCAGGAACCGGTGATTCAATTAGCTTTGGATACCAGACTGATGAAGGAATATATTCAGCAAAAGCAGATAATGGAGCATGTTTGGAGAATATGTCAGGACAAATATGGGTGCATATGGAACCTGTTCCAGGACAAGCCGGCACACCCACAGGCCCGGAAGAAGTATGCAATAACGAACAAAACGATTACACTACTTCAGGGGCAAGTGATGCTGATACCCTTATCTGGAATTTAGATCCTTCCAATGCAGGATCAATTAGCGGAAGTGGAACAACAATCACTATTGAATGGGATAATATATTCTCAGGAATAGCAACATTAACAGTATATGGGCAAAATGATTGTGGAGACGGTCTGCTCTCTGATCCACTAGAAATAGATGTTTTTGCAGCTCCTGATCCTGAAATATCAGGTTTGCAATTAGTTTGTAACGATGAAGAAGCAGACTATCAAACTACAGATAATCCTGGAAGTTCATATCAATGGGATGTTACAGGAGGAAACATAATAGCAGGTAGCGGAACCTATCAGATCACAGTGAAATGGGGCGACCCGGGAATAGGAACACTCATAGTGACTGAAACAAGTGCCGAAAATTGCCAGACCACCACTGATTATTATGAGGTTACTATTGATGATTGTACGGGCATAGAAGAAAATGGATTTAATAATAATGTTAAGATCTATCCAAATCCTGCAAATGATCATTTTAGTATTGAGATATTAAACACAACTGAAGAAAAATATCAATTGAGCATTTATAATCAAATGGGTCAGAATATCCTGAAAGAAGAATTTAGTACAGCTATTAATATAAATATTAAAAAGATTGATATTTCATCACTTCCAGCTGGATTGTATTTTATAAAAATAAATAACAATAAGGGAGTGAACTTTAGCAAAGGAATTATTAAAAGATAAACTAAGTTAATTATCAATAATTTAAGAGGCTGCCTGAAAATCAGGCAGTCTCTTTTTTTATCTGTTACCAACATAATTAAGACTACTTAAAACTTAAATATTAACTTTAGGATTCTTAACCAAAGCTCACCAGATATGAAAAAATATTTTGCAATTATAATATCTCTATTCCTGTTGGTCATTTCATGCAAAAAAGATGAAGATGACAAGAGTGTATCATCAGGATTTTCACAGGAAACAATAAACAGATTAGAATATATTATTGACAGTATAATGCAGCATGATACAATCCCTGCCGTCATCACAGGAATATGGATAGAAGGAACAGGTGAATATGTCAGTGCAAAAGGTATAGCAAATTTTCAGGACAACAGTAAGGTACAAGCTACTGATCAGTTCAGGATCGCCAGCAATACAAAAACCTTCACAGGAATTAGGATACTTCAACTCTACGATCAAAAACTCCTGGATATCAATGATCCCATCTCAAAATATTATCCTGATTTCCCAAATGCAGACAGCATCACTATTAAGAACCTCCTGCACATGCAAAGTGGTATGGCAGATTTTGCCGGTCATGAATTCCTGGAACAATGGTATAATGATCCTTTATTACAATTAAGTATTGCAGAAGAAATTCAAATGTGTGCAGATGACAGTGCGAATTTTTATACTCCGGGAGATAAGGTTGTATATAATAATGCGAACTACATAATGTTGGGTGACATCATTACCAGGATCACCGGAAATTCTCTTCAGCATGAATACTATGAGAATATTTTCAAACCACTGGGAATGAATAGTACTTTTTACCCAGATGATAACAATCTCCCAGGAAATTACCGCGGTTACAGCTGGAATACTCAAACTCATGTATTTGATGATATGACTGTTTTAAATCCTGCTATTCCAAACGCATCAGGAAGTATAATATCAAACATTTATGACCTTAAAAAATATGTGAAGGCACTATACAATGGTGATTTAATATCAGACTCTCTGCATCAGCAACAAATACAATACAATCCTTTCTTTGGAGCTCCTGCCTGGTTTGGTTACGGTATGGGAATAGTAAACTTCGGAGGATTCTGGGGACACAACGGAACCATTTTCGGATTCAGCACTGAAATGTATTACGCACCCGATTTAAATGCAGTTATTGTTATCAACGTTAACCGTTTGGATATGAATGATCAAAGCAAGTCATTGGCATTTTTCCTGAAGGTAACAAAAGAATTATTCAAAGACTATGTGAAGTGGTAGGCAGGCTTCCTGCATAATTATTGATAAGAAGCAATCAGTTAAATAAGTAACCCTTTCATAAAATTATTATCAGATTGGACGATGTAGCAGTTCAATCTAGTTGTGACTATCTTCATCAATTTGTCAAATAATCGCCCAATCTTCTAATAACTAAAAACCCATTAAAAACAAAAAGTAATCACCATTTCTTATTCAATAATAAACCTTTTGGTCAATTGCATCTGATCACTTTCAATGAGTTGTATAAAGTACAATCCTGAGTTATAGTTCTTAGTATTCAGCGTATACTTATTCATTCCGGCCTTAATATTGATCACATCAATAACTTCACCTAATGAATTCAGTATTTTAATGTTTTTATCCTGAATATTATTTTCAAATACGATATTCAGTTTTTCTTTTGCAGGATTCGGGTAAATATTTACAATGCTCATATCTGCTTCCCTGATGAAAGGACAATCATCGATGGTAACTTCATATTCATCTGTTGTTGTTATACATCCATCCGCATTCTCTTCCGTTACCTTAACATATCCCATTCCGGGAGCTCCCCAGAGAACAGTTATCTGGTTGGTTCCACCTCCTGCGATAATAATACCGCCCATGACCTCCCAGGAATATATACTGCCTGGATTGTCAGTTGTCTGATAATCGGCTTCCTCATCATTGCACACCAGTTCCAGTCCAGTAATCACAGGTATTGGAGCATCAAAAACATTGATTAACAGATTTTCAGACGGTATACTGGTGCCGCAATCGTTTTCTGCCACAACAGAGAGGGTTGCAATTTCATCGAACATTTCTGCCCATTTCACTGTGGCTGTATCATGCATCTGGTACAATATTCCGGCTTCGGGTGGTGCAAGGGTCCAGATATAATTTGAAACATCCGGATCCGGAGTTGTTGTATACACCGTTGAATCATTATTACAAACCTCTTCAGGACCAGATGGAGTCGCAGGTTGAGTCGGAGGAAAAACCTCATGGACCCAAATACTGCCTAACATAAATTCAAAGCAGGATCCTGAATATCCTGAAGCTTTATAAATACCTTCATCGGTAAAAAAACCAAAATTGAGGGCATTGCCTGTTCCTGTCATTAAATTACCTGTGGGAACATTATCAAGATATAGTTCATAATCAAAACCCACTTCAGATCCTTCAAGAATGAGCTCGGCACCCTGACTTCCCTGACAGTATCCACCCTCTCCTGTAAGCTGAAATATTTCCGGATTCTGGAAAAGCTCACATTGCAATTCCGGTGACCATGCCCCTGTTCCACAGGTTCCTACCGGTCTTACTTTAACTGTATAAGAACCAACCCAGCTATCCGATGATTCAAAATAACCCACAGTATCACTTCCTGTGATTGTTCCGGCATCTGAAGGTAAGACTTCCCATTCGTATGAATTAGCATAAGCTACAGGATCCGTTGTATATTCAACATCATAAGTCTGGCAAACATTAAGCTGTCCTGAAGGTTGATTAGGCTGAGAAGGCATAACATCAACCTGTATGTAATCTATCTTTGTCAATGAATCCTCTTGAGTTCCATCAGAAATTACAAGTTTCACATCATAAGTTCCTAATGTATTATAAGTTACAACAGGATTTTGCTGTACAGAAGTAGAAGGGATTCCACCCTCAAAAGTCCATTCCCAGTTTGTAGGGTTTCCTTGAGAAAGATCTGTAAAGTTCACTGTATTACCTTCACAGACAATGGTTGGAGTGGCTTCAAAATTTGCAGTGAACGAAGGAGGAGCATAATCATTAAGATATCTTGTAAGTGCCCTGTCGTTATCTCCTGATGTTGTCAGTCCTGAACTCATACCAGCCAAAACAATTTTGCCGTCAGCTTGCATATCAATACCATTTGCCTCATCCCAATCAGGACGAATTGGAGTAACTACATAAGCTGTGCTGTTAAATGTCTGATCTAATGTTCCATCATAATTATAACGCACCAGAAGAAAATCCCTGTCACTCATCCCACCTAAACCAGTAGTTCCACAGGCATAAAACTTACCATCCATGCCCAGCATAATCTGATATCCAACAGTTACAGGATCTACCCCAAGAACAGTAATCCCAGCTGAACCAAAATTTGGATCTGCAGTTCCTGAAGCATCAAGTTTGGTAAGAAATATCTCCTGGTTATTAGCTGCATCATTCATCTTTCCTGTAACCAGAATTGAATCATTAACAACAATACAGTCATACGCAATTGAAATATCAGTAAAGATTGTAGGGATCAGTACTCCATTTGTTCCAAAACCGGCAACAGGATTACCACTGGCATTCAGTTTAGCCATATAAACAAATTCTCCAAACCAGGGTGCGCTCTCATACCCGTATCCAAGTCCAACAATGTCGCCATTGCTTAAAATCCCTAATCCGTTAATTCGCTCATCCTGAACAGATGCATTGATCTCAGTATATCCGTTGGTGCCAAATGTATTGTCAAGCGTGCCGTCTGTATTTAACCTTGCAAATAACAACTGGCTGAATGAACCCGAATATGTTCTTCCTGCCAAAACGATCTTCCCATCAGCTTGAACGGTCATAGTTTCACATACTTCTTCATAAGTAGTATATGAACCGATCCATCTGCCGTTTCCATTAAATGTTACATCAGGAGTACCATCAGGGTTAAACCGTGCTGCAAAGAATTCAGCATCTGATGCGGTAACATAATCTACACCTGAAACCAGAATTTTTCCATCACTCAGTACTATCATGGTATAGGGATATGTATCAACACCGTATTGAAATACAATTTTACTGTTAGTCCCCCAGGATGTATCCACACTACCATCACTTGTATATTTCTGCAATACACCACTTGACACATAACCGGTAGCCATTTGTGTTCCATTAACAATCATTGATGTATCTTCATATACATGCACATCATAAGCATTGTCGTGCCCAACACCGGAATCATACAAAACGATTCCATTTGTTCCGAAGACCCTTTTGCTCAATCTGAATACTGAGTAACA
>CAZDWF010000143.1:0-8339 GCA_964508895.1 uncultured Bacteroidales bacterium | reverse complement strand
ATAAAATTGTAAAAATCGTTTTGTCAAGAAAATCATAAAAAAATTTTCAAGACAATTAACAGCTTAATAATAATAATAATAATTTTATAAAAGAATAAATATATTTATTCGAAAAATAAAAAAAGAATTAGCATGGATTACACTAAGCATATACTGGATTTGAAAAAAGAAAAAAATGCTATTATCTTAGCACACTTTTATCAGATTCCGGAAATACAGGATATAGCAGATTTTGTTGGAGACAGTCTGGGATTAGCTCAAAAAGCATCTGAAACAGAAGCAGATATGATCGTTTTTGCAGGTGTTCATTTTATGGGAGAGACAGCAAAGATCCTTAATCCTGATAAACTGGTTGTATTACCAGACCTGGAAGCAGGATGTTCTTTGGCAGATTCATGTCCCCCGGATGATTTTAAAAAATTCAAAGAAAAACATACTAATCATCTGGTGGTTTCTTATATAAATTGTTCTGCAGGAATAAAAGCATTATCAGATGTAATTTGTACTTCAAGTAATGCTGTAAAAATTGTAGAATCTTTTTCTAAAGATCAAAAAAATAATATTTGCTCCAGATAAAAACCTTGGAGCATATGTTAATAAAATGACAGGGAGAAATATGGTTTTATGGGATGGAACCTGTGAGGTACATGATATCTTGGAAACAGAAGCTGTTATAAATTTGAAGGAAGAAAATCCTGATGCAAAACTAATTGCACATCCTGAATGTAAAGCACCTGTACTTGAGCTTGCTGATTTTGTCGGATCTACAACAGCATTACTAAATTATACAATTAAAAACGATAGTAAAAAGTTTATTGTAGCAACAGAAACGGGTATTTTACATCAGATGAAAAAAGAATCCCCGAAAAAACAATTTATCATTGTAGCAACTGATGAAACGTGCTCGTGTAATGATTGTATGTTCATGAAAATGAATACTATGGAGAAGCTTTATCTCTGTATGAAAAATGAAAAACCTGAAATAATAATAGATAAAGAACTGATTGAAAAATCAGTGAGACCAATTGAGAGAATGTTGGAAATATCGCGAAAAGAGGGGATCATATAGAATTAATAATTAATAATTAAGAATGACAGAGAGAGAGAATATTATAAAGACACAGAGGTTTAATGATAAAATCTCTGTGAGACTCTGTGTAACTTTCTTACTGTTATTGACACTGCCATCAATCAGTTTTAACCAGGAAACAGATCCAAATGGCTATAACATTTTTTACCATGATAATAGCCGGATTTCCAGTGAAGGAACATTAAGAGAAGGAAAACCAGATGGATATTGGAAAACATATAATACTGATGGTGTCCTTATTTCTGAAGGCAACAGAAAAGACTATCTCCTTGACAGCACCTGGAAATTTTATGATGACAAGGGTATTTTGAAAATGGAAATTAATTATAGGGGGGGCATCAAGGATGGGCCAAGGGTTACTTATCGAGAGAACGAAACAATCAAAGAAAATTTCAAGAAAGATATAAAGCAGGGAATGGCCTATTATTACTATCCTGATGGAAATATTAAAAAAACAATATATTATAAAGACGGACTGGAAAACGGCATATCAAACGTTTATGATATTACGGGATTAATCATTGAAATAATTACATATAAAAAAGGATTTGTTACAAACAGGGACAAAATCAACAGATACGATAATAAACAACAACGTCATGGAAAGTGGAAATTTTTTCATGATGATGGCTCACTAAATATCGTAGGTACTTATAAGCACGGTTTAAAACATGGGTATTTCAAAGAGTATGATAAAGATGGCAGCCTGATAGAAGCTGCCAAATATGTCAACGGAGAAAAGCAAATTAATGTAAGCGAGCTGCAGGTATTGGACCTTAAAACAGAATATTATCCTTCAGGAAAGATTAAAATCAAAGCCACATATAAAGATGATAAACCAGAAGGGGTCTGGAGAGAATATGATGAGGAAGGAGAAATAGAAAGATCTTTCATTTATAAAAATGGTGTAGTAATCGGAGAAGGCATCATTACTGATAAGGGTGAAAAAAATGACTCCTGGAGGGAATATTATGATAGAGGAGACCTAAAAGCTGAAGGAAACTATTCTAATGATATAAAAACCGGTGATTGGAAATTTTATCACAAAAACGGTAAACTTGAGCAGATTGGCAAATACGATAGCAAGGGTTTACCTGAGGGGCCCTGGAAATGGTACTATTCTTCAGGATTGTTGTTAAGGGAAGAATCATATTATGAAGGACTTCCCGATGGAATATCAACCGAATACGATGAGCTGGGAGAGATTATTACACAGGGAGAATATATTGGAGGAGAAAAAGAAGGTATGTGGTCTTATAAAATGGGAGATCACAGAGAAGAAGGAAGTTATTCAACCGGAGAGATGCATGGTGACTGGAAATTCTTTTATAATGATGGAACTCTTAGCTTCGAGGGAAGGTTTATTGAAGGAAGCCCCCATGGAAAACATGTATGGTACTGGAAAAACGGAAACAAGAAAGATGAGGGATATTATATGAATGGCAGAAAACACGGGCAATGGACGAGCTTCGACAGCAATGGACTACCTTTCATTGTTGTTAGTTATGATAACGGAATTGAAAAAAAATACGATGGATTTAAAATTATTCCCGAATTTAATCCCATAGATTTCGAATGATATTATATCTTTGCCAATCAATAAACAGAAAACGATATTTATAATAAACAAAAACATAAACTAATAAACATTTAAAATGATTAAAAAATTAATATTTATTGCATTCGCTGTAATAACAATAGTAGCATGTAATAATACACAGCAACAGGCCAATACTGAAAATACAGCCGAAGAAACAACTATTGCAGAAGTACTGGTTATTGCACCAGAAGATTTTCAGGATATGGCTGGCGACCTTATTGGACAAGAAGTAAACATGGAAGGAACTATTGTACATGTTTGCAAACATGGTGGAAAAAAAATGTTCATTATGGGAAGTGATCCTGACAAACGAATTAAAATTAATGCACCGGATGATATGGCAGCATTTCAACCAGAGCTGGAAGGAAGTTATATAGCCGTGGTAGGAATAGTTGAAGAAATTGAAATTGAAGAACCTGAAGAGCATGAAGAAGGTGAAGAAGATGAAGAACACAAAAACATTTACCACAAACCTCAATATTCTATAATGTGTATTGATTACGTATTGAAAGAAGATCCTACCGAAGAAGAATCTGAAGAGGTAATAGAAGAATAGATAGATGGGAAGAAAGTTTAAGTGGAGGAAGTGGAACAGAGCCATTCATCGTGATTTTGGATTTTTTTTCTTTGGCATAACAATTATATATGCTATTTCAGGAATAGCCATCAACCATAATGATGACTGGAACCCCAACTATATAGTAACCAGGTATGAGTTTACTGCAAATTTGCCTGATGATCCCGGGAAAGATATTGTGAAGCAAATGCTTATAGATCTCGAAGAGGAAGATACATATAAAAAACATTTCTTTCCTCAGGCCGGCCTGATGAAAGTATTTATTAAAAACGGAACGGTTGAGGTGAACCTGAAAACAGGAAAGGGGCTCCTGGAAAAAATAAAAAAGCGTCCAATATTCAAAGAGATGAATTATTTGCATTATAATCCGGTTAAATGGTGGACCATTTATTCAGATATTTATTCAGTGGCTTTGATTTTAATATCAGTTTCAGGATTGCTTATTCTAAGAGGATCAAGGGGAATTACCGGCAGAGGAGCATGGCTTACGATTGTGGGTATAATTATTCCATTGATCTTTTTGTTTATATATTATTGAAGATAGGGCTTATGGAATAAGGGTTGAAAAACTTGATTAATAATCCGCGCCCCCAACCCCACAATCACTTTATCCCCTGAATAAAAAGGCATTTTAAATTAACATAAGTACAATAATGAATCCTTACTACTTAATATTAATCTTCTTCATCTGGTACGCCCTGGCATTATGGATCTCTGTTACAATTGGAAAGAAAAGCAGACTGGGAGAAGAATGGTCTTTTTTTATCAGCTTTATGTTCAGCCCATTACTGGGCTTCATCCTATGCAAATTCCTCCCTCCTAAAAGACCTTAAATACTTCAATTTATTATAACTTACTTAAATTACCCGTAATTCATGGTAATTAAACAGTAATTAATTGTGATTTATTGCATCTGCAATCCCTTAGTTCCCACCTCTTCATAACTTCATCATTCATTTTATCATCTCAAAATCCATCTGCTTTTTATTAATATCAATCCTCTTAACTCTTATTCTAACTTCATCACCAAGCTTGAATTGCTGCCCGTATCTTTGTCCAATCACCTGGTAATTGTCTTCATCAAGGTAATAAAAATCATCATGAAGATCCTGTAATCTTACCATTCCCTCACATTTATTACCAAGCAGCTCAACATATATTCCCCATTTGCTAACACCTGAAATAAGTCCATCAAATTCCTGTCCAATCTTATCCATCAGAAATTCAGCCTGCTTATACTTCACCGATGTCCGTTCTGCATCTATTGCCTTCCTTTCCATTTCAGAACAATGAACGCAATATTCTTCGTATTCCTGCTGGTTAGCTGATGCTTCTCCTTCAAGGTATTTTTCTAATAATCGGTGAACCATCAGATCAGGATATCTACGAATAGGCGAAGTAAAATGAGTATAGTATGGGAAAGCCAATCCGTAATGTCCAATATTATGAGTTGAATATTCGGCCTTTGCCATTGTTCTGATAGCAATGGTTTCTATCATATTCTTTTCACCCTTTCCTGAAATATCTTTGAATAGCTTATTAAATGAACTGGCAATACTTTTACGCGTACCTATATTCAATTTATATCCGAGCTTATTCAAAAACTGCACAAATGTTGCAAGTTTTTCAGGATTAGGCGTATCGTGTATCCTGTAAATAAAGGTTTTAGGTTTCTCTCGTCCACGGGTTTTTCCAATAAACTCAGCTACCTTTTTGTTAGCCAGAAGCATGAAATCCTCAATAAGCTTGTTTGATTCTTTCTGTTCTTTGATATAAGCTTCTATTGGTTTTCCATTTTCGTCTAATCTGAATTTTACTTCCTGGGTTTCAAAATTAATTGAACCATTATTATACCGTTCTTCCCTGAGTTTACTTGCCAGTTTATGAAGGATCATGATCTCATACGAATACTCACCTTTTTCCTTTTCAATGATTTGTTGCACTTCTTCATAATTGAATCTTCGATTGGAGTTAATAACGGTTTTTCCAAACCATTGCTTCAAAACTTCAGAATCTTCGTTCAGTTCAAAGACGGCAGAAAAACAGAGCTTATCCTCATTGGCACTCAAAGAGCAAACATTGTTTGATAATTTTTCAGGAAGCATAGGTATCACCCTGTCGACAAGATAAATAGAGGTCGCCCTGTTAAACCCTTCTTCATCAATGGATGTATTCGGTTTCACATAATGAGATACATCTGCTATATGAACCCCAACTTCCCAGTTTCCGTTGTCAAGCATTTTTAAAGATAAAGCATCATCAAAATCCTTAGCATCTTCCGGGTCTATTGTTAATGTATATATATCTCTGAAGTCTCGTCTTTTTGCTATTTCTTCTGCAGGAATTTTCCCGGGAATTCTGGCAGCTTCTTTTTCAGCACTTGCAGGAAATGATAAAGGAAAATCATACTCCACAAGTATAGATTGCATTTCCACATTATTATTTCCGGGATATCCTAATACATCAGTTATTTCACCAAATGGGTTTTTGGAGTGTTCGGGCCATTCTGTGACCTTAACTACAACTTTTTGTCCGTTTTTAGCCCCTTTCAGATTTTCTTTAGGAATAAATATATCCACCGGAACGCTCAGGCTGTCAGGAATGAAAAAAGCAAAATTCTTTCCTACTTCAATAACCCCGACAAATTGAGATTTTTTTGGTTTGAGAATTTCAATGATTTGTCCTTCAAGCTTTCTGCCGGGTCTTTTAGGGAATAACCTTACCCTCACTTTGTCCTGATGAAAAGCATGATAGGTATTATTGGCTGCAATATAAATATCTTCACTGCCATCTTCAGGAATAATATAGGCCTTGCCGGTCTGCTTCATATCCACTATACCATCAACGGTAGAGGAGTGAGATTTTATTTCACTGAGGTATTCAGGATTGATCTTATACTTTCCTGGACGGATTTCAAAGGTAATACCCTTGTCAAACAGCTCGAATAAAATGGTACCTATCAAATCACGGGTTGCTTTATCTATCTTTCCCAGGCGGGAAGATATCTGTTTATAATTAAAAACCTTGATAGGATTCTGTTGAAATATCTCCAGTATCTGGCGGGTAAGTTGATCCTTACGTCCTTCTGATTTTCCTTTTTTGTTTTTCTTCTTTCTAATCATATAAACCTTCATTATTAATTTTCAATTTTCTCCAGGTATCGCTTCAATTAGTCTCTTCGTATATTCCGTCTTCGGATTATCATAAATTTCCTCTACTCTGCCCATCTCCATCATCTTCCCTTCTTTCATTACCATCATCCGGTCCGACATAAATTTCACAACAGAAAGATCATGTGAAATAAATATATATGTCAATCCCAGTTCTTTTTTCAGATCATTCAAAAGATTCAGGATCTGTGCCTGCACCGAGACATCCAATGCTGAAACCGATTCATCACAGACGATAAACCTTGGATTAACAGCAAGCGCTCTTGCAATACATATTCTCTGTCTTTGTCCGCCCGATAACTCATGCGGATATCTCCCATAATAGCTTTCATCCAGCCCGACTTTCTCAAGCAGCTCATTGACATTATCCTGTAATTCTTTTGTTCCTTTATCAATCCCATGTACCTTTAAAGGTTCTTCAATGGCATTACCAACAGATATTCTGGGATTTAAAGATGAATAGGGATCCTGAAAAATGATCTGCATATTCTTCCTCATCTTTCTTAATTGCGATAAAGATAATTTCTTAATGTCTTTATCCTCAAAAACAATATCACCGGCCGTTGGTTCAATCAATCTCAGAATGGTCCTACCCAGAGTTGTCTTTCCGCATCCTGATTCTCCTACCAGGCCAAATGTTTCACCTTCTTTCACTTGAAAGCTAATATCATCTACAGCTTTAGTATATCCTTTGATACGACTGAACAAGCCCTTTTTTAAAGGAAAATATGTTTTAAGATTATTAATTTCAAGAATGGTTTTGGTATTGGCAAAACTATCAGGATCTGCTTTTTCCTGTTTGAATTCCTTTTTTAGGTTTTCAATGTTTCCTGTGAGATAATCATTGATTGTTGGAAGTTTTTTATACGGATAATTAAGCGTAGGCCGACAGGCAATTAATCCTTTGGTATAAGGATGCTGCGGCTCTTCAAAGATCTGTTTTACCGAATCTGATTCAACGATCTCTCCTTTATACATTACAATTACATCATCAGCTATTTCAGAAATTACACCCAGGTCATGTGAAATAAAGATCACCGTCATATCATGTTTTTCCTGAAGTGATTTAACAAGCTTAAGAATGTCTTTTTGTACTGTTACATCCAGTGCAGTTGTGGGTTCATCGGCAATCAATATTGAAGGATTACACGACATGGCCATAGCTATCATCACCCTTTGTTTTTGTCCGCCAGAAAGCTGATGCGGATACTTATAAAAAGCTTCTTCAGGATCAGGTAGCCTGACCTCTTTGAATAAATCGATCACTTTATTTTTAGCGTCTTTATAATCTATCATCTGGTGAGTGCGAATAGCTTCCACCATTTGATTTCCACAACGAAAAACAGGATTTAGTGAAGTCATGGGTTCCTGGAATATCATGGCGATCTTCTTACCTCTGTATGCTCTGAGTTCCTTTTCGTTAAGAGATAACAGGTCAATTGGTTTTTTATTTTTTTCTGAATAATTGATTTTTCCCGAATTGATTTTTCCAGGAGGTTCGGGAATAAGCTTCATTATAGATAAAGCAGTAACTGATTTTCCTGATCCTGATTCTCCCACTATGCCAAGTGTCTTGCTTCTTTCCAGATCAAATGAAACACCCTTAACCGCTTGAACTTCTCCATTATCAGAAGAGAAAGAGATTGAAAGATTATCTATTTGGAGGATGGGATCCATAAATCAAAAGTAGTTAAATATTAAAGAGGTCTCACAGATGTACTCAGATGAAACACAGATTTAATAATATGATATTGTGTATTAAAATAGATAGGGATTAATAGTAATTTATTTTCTTCCAAAATCTGCAGGAATTTCCCCCCAAATCTTAGTTTCCCATTTTAAGATTCTATTTTGAAAAGTATTGTTTTTCAACCAGTTTTCACCTCTTTCAATGAGCTCAAA
>CAZDWF010000142.1:0-8415 GCA_964508895.1 uncultured Bacteroidales bacterium | reverse complement strand
ATCCCACATCAGCCCGCAACCTCATCACTTTTTTATTATTTTTGCACCAAACAATCATACACATGGAAAAACAAGTCCGCGTAAGATTCGCACCAAGCCCCACAGGTCCTCTGCATATAGGAGGGGTACGAACTGCTTTGTATAATTACCTTTTCGCAAAGCACAACAACGGGAAAATGATACTTCGCATTGAAGATACAGACCAGAGCCGTTATGTTCCCGGTGCTGAGAGTTATATCATTAACTCACTGGATTGGTGCGGTATCAAGTTCGATGAAGGAATTGAGGAAGGCGGAAAATATGGCCCATACCGTCAAAGTGACCGTAAAGGAATATACCAGGCATACGCCCTTGCTCTGGTGGAAAGAGGACATGCCTATTTTGCTTTTGATACAGCTGAAGAGCTGGAGGCAATGCGCAAAAAGCAGGATGAAGAAAAGACCTCTTTCAAAGGCTATAACCATATGAGTCGTAAGGAGATGCGCAATTCACTCACTTTAGATGAAGATGAAGTAACAAAATTATTACAGGAAGAAACATCTTATGTTATCAGGATTATGATTCCGGAAGATGAAGAGGTGAAAGTGTATGATGAAATAAGAGATTGGGTAAATGTTCATACTTCAACCATGGATGATAAGGTATTGTTCAAGTCTGACGGGATGCCAACCTATCATCTGGCTAATGTAGTTGATGATCACCAGATGGAAATAACCCATGTGATCAGGGGTGAGGAGTGGCTGCCTTCCCTTCCCTTGCATGTTTTATTATACAGATATCTTGGCTGGGAAAACAGCATGCCGGCCTTTGCTCATTTGCCTTTATTACTCAAACCCGAAGGAAAAGGAAAACTCTCCAAACGTGATGGAGACAAGATGGGATTTCCTGTGTTCCCTTTAGAGTGGGTTGATCCTAAGACCGAAGAAGTTTCTTCAGGATACAGGGAGTCAGGATATTTTGCTGATGCATTTGTAAATATACTTGCTCTTTTAGGTTGGAACCCCGGCACAGAAAAAGAGATTTACTCCATGGAAGAGCTTATCAGGGATTTTGATCTTAAAAGGGTGAGCAAATCAGGAGCCCGTTTCGATCCTGAAAAGGCAAAATGGTTCAATAAGCAATACCTGATGAATAAGGATGATGAAACGCTGGCTGAAGATTTTCAGGAAGTACTGAAGGATAAAAATACTGATGCCGGCATTGCATATATCGAAAAGGTAATTCCATTGGTAAAAGACAGGATAGAGTTGGTCAATGAATTCTGGGATCAGGCATGGTATTTCTTCAAAGCACCGGAAGAATATGATGCAAAGACCGTAAAGAAAAGATGGAAGGAAGACACGCCAGGGATACTGGAGCAGATCATACCTATCCTGGAAGAAACAGAACCCTTTAAAGCAAACATCCTGGAAGAAAAAATAAAAGCATACATAGAAGAGAATGAACTGCCGATGGGAAAAGTATTCATAGGACTACGGATTTGCCTGGTTGGCAGCGGTACAGGAGCGGAACTGTTTCCGATGGTGGAAATTCTTGGCAGGGAGGAAACCTTAGGTAGGATATGGAAAGGATTGGAGCAAATAGGAAAATGATACCTGATCCCTGATGCCTGATACCGGAATCCGGCATCAGGGATCCGGCATCTAACAATAAATAGCACTAAATTTTAATCCGATTACAAACTTTCAAATTATGGCAACAATTACACTTGAAGGGATGGAATTTTACGCCTACCATGGCTGTTTCAAAGAAGAGCAGATCATTGGCACACGATTTCTGGTTGATCTTTTCCTGGAAACAGATACCAGCGAGGCAGAAAAGACAGATGATCTTTCAAGCACAGTGAACTACCAGGCTGTTTATTTGTTAGTTAAGAAAGAAATGGAGCAAAAATCCAAACTTTTGGAGCATGTTGCACGTAGAATACTCGAACAAATAATGCTGAATTACCCGCAGGTGAAATCAGCAAAGGTCAAGGTTTCAAAGATGAACCCACCACTGGGAGGGAAGGTGGAAAGGGTAAGCCTTGTTCTTGAAATATAAAAACACACACAGAGATTGATGAGTTCATACATTGTAAAAGAAAAACATTGTCCGCATTGCGGAAAACTATTTGAATGTTTTAGTCAGCCATCCTGCATTTGCGAGCAAGATCCGGACTCTATTGAAACATCAGAATCCGGAATGGAGATAGCAGTTTGTCCTTGTCCTGATTGTGTGAAGGTGTTTGCGAACCTGCAGAAATGAAGATGGATACCGGATGCCAGATGCCGGAGGGATTGTGCATGTTAAATTATTTATGTTTTGTTTCAACAGCTTTGATAAGATTTATTAGTTTCTTTCCCAGGATTTCAAGTTTTTCATGAATAGAATCAAACTGATCTTTATCTTTAATTGATTTTGTATCATAAAGTGTTTCAAGATGATCTTTAGTTTCATCCGTTGATGCCAATGCATAAACCAGGAACCTAATAAAATCATTTTTGTAACGTCTTCTCCCGAATCCCTCAACAATATTTGCTTTAACAGACTTTGATGATCGTCGTATCTGACTACCCATCTCATATAGTTCATATTTTGGCAAGCCCATTGACAAATTATGTATTTCAATTATAACTTCTCTCGCAATATTCCAAACATCCAATTTTTTATACGACATAAACAATCCCCATATATCCCTTAATACTTTTTCATCGAAAAAGCCCCCCAAAAATCAATGAATTTTTTCAGAGATCACTGAATCCCTTGTATATACTTACACTTTAACACAAGTTCCGGCATCCGGCATCTGGCATCCGGTATCCAGTATCCGGTACCCAGCATCCGGCATCAACAAAACTCACTCCACCCACCGAAGATTATAGAAACTTTCGTACCTTTGCAAACTACGGTACCGTGGCCGAGTGGCTAGGCTGGGGTCTGCAAAACCTCCTACAGCGGTTCGAATCCGCTCGGTACCTCTGCGATGAATCCTAATCCCTTGTACGACTAGTTGTTGTGTGAGGGATTTTTTTGTGGGTGCGGTGGAATGATGTGGATCTGGAAAAATTTACTTTAGAAAGTCTTTCTGAGTATGCCATCAAGCAATCAATACCCAATAACGAATTATAGAAATTAAAACACAAATGTTTTCATATCTAAGGCATATGTTAATTAACTGATAAAATGTTTTGTATAATTATTTAATGGCATTATATTTAAACCACCGTTAACCTAAATCGACACCAATGAAAAAGTTGCTATTAATAATTCTTATATCAACAGTATTATTAATTGCTTGTAAAAAGGATGGTGATAATAATGATACTACTTCGAATAATCTTGTTAATACTCCTCCAAAAGCATCATTCAATGTAATTCCTAATTCCGGGGACACACTGACTAATTTCCTTTTTAATGCTTCAGGATGTTCAGATAATGAAGATGCTGAATTTATTTTGCAAGTAAGATGGGATTTTGAAGGTGATGGAATATGGGATGTAAACTGGAATTCTAATAAGATCATCAACCATCAATTTAAACAAAAAGGATATTATCCTGTATTATTAGAAGTGAGAGATAGCCTGGGATTAACAGATACTACTTTTCAGATCGTCACTGTGACAAATGGAGGAATATACAATCATCCTCCAGGCTCTCCTTCAAATCCAACACCTCCCGACAGTGCTATTGGTCAGTTGACTCATATTACTTTATCCTGGACGTGTATAGATCCGGATCAAGATTCCTTATCATTTAACTTTTACTTTGGAGATACTCTTAATCCTGTATTAGTTCAGTCAGGAATTACAATTAATAGCTTCGATCAGGATTCTTTAGATGAAAACACTACATATTACTGGAGAATAGTGGCTATGGATAATAAAGGGGGAATCACTTCAGGTCCAATCTGGAGATTTATAACAGCCAATAATTCAACTTTATGCCTGAATAAATATTCAGATCATGGAGACTGACAGATTTATTGTAGTTTAATTTCAGGACAGATATTCTAACACTAAGAATTAATTATCCTAATCCCCACCAATACGATATGCCACCCCAAGAGTCATACCTGGTGCTAAAATGTTTCCGTAATATTCATCCAGTGTAAAATCACACCTTATTTTGATTGGAATATAAACCACCTTTGATAGTTTTATATCATATCCCAGGCTACCTTCCAATCCGAAGTTTTCAAAATCATATAATCCAATACCTAATTCACCAAAAAAACCTCCTGCAATATACCCTCTGAACAGGGCTAACAAACGCCAATCTCCTTCAGTATCTTCATCATATTTCTTCCAGGTATTACTCCAGATATCCCTTTCTCTAATCTCATACCACAGGTATCTCTGAAAACCAATTTCAACTCCAAATGTGACCTTCCCTATCATATATGGATATACCTGTGTATACACCTGCCACATGATATGGTTGTCATCCCATACTTTCCCCGGTCCGTCATACCAGCCATCTTCCATCAGAGAATATCCGGCACCCCCACTGAATTCAATTATCGTCTGGCTATGCCCCCTGTCAGGAAGTGTAATCATGGTAAATAAAGCAATAAATAATCCAAGGGTCTTAAATTTAAGATGTTTCATGTCTTTAACAATTAAGGTTAATAATCATGCTTAGTTATTTGTTTATTAAATATTTAATTAAAGATACAGCAAAAGAACAGGCTTGTCAAATCACTATATCAGTAGAGATTCCAGATATTAAAGTATTAGAATCCTTATTTATAAAAGAACATTCATAATTATTCTTTATTCACCACCCTAGGGATTGATATTGTTTGTTATTAGTCTGTCAAATTATTATCTTCACCAGCATATTAAACAGAAACCTTAAAGCCATGAAGAAGCCAATTCTAATTATACATCTGGTATTGTTAAGCTTGTTCTCATTTTCACAGAAATCAAATATCTCAAAGGCAAAACAGTGCATGGAACAGGGGAAATATGAAATTGCCAGAGAGTATATTGATCAGGCCGTTGAAAATCCAAAAACCGGTGATAATAAAGAAGCCTGGTTTGTCAGGGGAAACATTTATCATTTTCTATCCAGAGAATCATCCAATCCTCTTCCATTAATGGAAGCTTCTTATAAATCATTCAAAAAGGCTGAAAACTACGGTTATAAAAATCAGGATTTATTAATCTACTACAGTTCTGTGGCCTCGGATTGCTACAACCATGGAGTCTCCTTTTACAATAAAGGAAAATACGATAAGGCTATGGGCTACTTCTATCTTACATACAAGATCAATGGCACTTCTGATATAGAATCACTTTACAATGCAGCCCTGTGTGCTGAACTGGCTGAGAATATCCCCTTTGCGGCAAAATATTATACTGAATTGTATTTCACTAAGTTCGATAAAGAAGATCTTTATATACGAGCACCGGTTATCATTGCAAAAAATGGAAATAAAAATCTTGCCCTGAAAATGGTTAAAGAGGGAAAAGAAAAGTATCCTGATAATAGCAGTATTGTTATCAGTGAGATAAATATATATTTGGCATTAGGAGATGATGATAAGATCTTTACACTTGTACGAAAGGCCATAGAGGGAAATGCTGGTAATGCAAGTCTATACCTGGTACTTGGCAACCTATATGAAGAAATGGATGGTTACAGGTATGAAACCGAAAATGCATATAAAAAAGCTATTGAAATAGATCCTAACCTCTTTGAACCTTATTATAACCTTGGTGCTTTATATTTAAATACAGCTGCTGATATTCAAATACGGGCAAATGATCTATCTATAGATAAAATTAAAGAATATGATGAGTTAGTAAGTCAGTCTAATAAAAATCTTGAAATTGCAGTTCCCTATCTTGAAAAAGCCTATCAGCTTCAACCTGAAGATGAAATTTTAGTAAATTCCTTGAGAGAAAGTTATATTAGATTGAAGTTTAATGACAAGCTGGAAGCATTAAATAATAATACCCTACTAAAATTTCTTAACAAGCAAATTGTTAACAAGCCTCCTGAAATTGTTATAACCTCTCCTTCCAACTCCAGAGGATTTAAAATTCTTGATCCCTACTCTACAACTGAATCCTCTATTACAATTGCCGGACAAGCCATCGATGACAATGGAATCAAACAGATCACCTTTAATGGCAGATCTATTCCTTTTGATGGTGATGGTTATTTCTCCCAGCCAGTCGGGTTAACCGATGGGTTTAATTCCATTCATATTAAGGCAACAGACCTGTCATCCAATGAATCACAAATTGAGTTGTATTTTGAAAAGGGAGTGAAAACAAAAGGAGTTGCAACTCTCCAGCTTGAGGAAGAAACCGTTGCTTCAGGTTCAACCTATTATGCTATCCTTATCGGTGTTAATGATTATTCTGATCCTGCTATCAATGACCTTGATAATCCTGTAAAAGATACAGAAAGATTCTTTAATGTGATCACCTCATATTATACTTTTGAAAAAGGCAATATTATCATTATGACAAATCCTACCCGTGATGAACTATACGATACCTTTGAAGAATATATCCGTATCCTTGATGAGGATGATAATTTACTTATCTTTTATGCAGGACATGGTTTCTGGGATGAAAGTTTGAACAGGGGATACTGGCTGCCAAGTGATGCAAACCCGGCACGTCGAGGCTCCTGGTTCTCGAATAATGATTTGACAGGTTATATAAGGGGTTTCAAAAGCAAGCATACTCTACTTATTTCCGATGCATGCTTCAGTGGCAGTATTTTCAAAACACGTGCTGCATTTGATGTAGTTCCAAAAGACATAAAACTCCTTCGTGAAATGCCCAGCAGAACAGCTATTACAAGCGGAACACTTACTGAGGTTCCTGATAAATCGGTTTTTATCGATTACCTGGTGAAAAGGCTTCAACAAAACACTGAGAAATTCCTGACTACAGAAGGTCTGTTCAACAGTTTCCGCCGTGCCGTGATCTCAAATAGTGTTACCGATCAGGTACCACAATATGGAAGCATTCATTTAACCGGTGATGAAGGTGGGGAGTTTATTTTTATAAGAAAATAGTTATCAGGGCAATGATCAGCCTTGTGACTACTATAATATTGTTTATTACTGTCTTCCTGTTAATAGGATTGATTATAGATCAATTTCAATCTTAAATCAAATCAATGGCGGAATCGTAAATTTCGGTGTTGTAGCCCCATTCTTTTTATAAATTCCCCAGGATGGTCCTATTCCATTGGGTTCGTTGGTCTTCCAGGGTTCATCAAACATCTCAAACCAGAATGTATTATATGCCTGGTTCAGGAAATTACTTCCATCAATCCATTTTAGTGTCACCTTGAAGTTAGTCTCTTCATTTGCTATATTCTCCCTTGATGTTGGTGTTCCATTATTAGCTGTTCCTGAAGGCCAGCCAATTTCTCCAATTATGACCTCCAAGCCAAAATTGTTTTCTGCATTACTCATGCCATTATTATATGACCATTGCATATTACCACTGATATCTCCCGGCTGACCATTACCATAATAAGGATAGATAGTCAATAATACAACCTGATGATCTGTTTTATTCAGATCCTTGCACTTTTGAAGGATGTCCTTGGCATAGTTTACATTACCAGGATTTGCCCCATTACCTGTTATACATGAAGTCAATGGCATAATTAATCCCTCTGCATTCATTTTTGTATGTGCATAATCCATATAGCCGGCTACGGTTGCAGCAGGTACATATCCACTACTTCCTTCAAGATCGGTTTCATTTCCAATAACCAGACACATTACAGTTGAAGGGTGCTTCTTAATAGCTGCAATTGCCTTATCAATATCTGCCTTTGTCTGGGTTGCATTGCCTGGATAACAATGAACACCCAGCGCAACTTCCAGTCCTTTCGCTGATGCCACTTCAACAACATAATCCATATTATCAGCAATGGTATAGGTTCTTAGAAAATCGAAATTCCTGACAATTAAGTCCAGATCAGCTTCTATCTGTGAATCAGGAATAGTTGTCCCGGGTGCTTGTCCGTCATAATGGTAAGGTCCATAACAAATTCCCATATGTTCAACAGAAGTGAAAAGATCATTTTTAGGTTCATCAGCCTCAATTGGAGCAGGAGATCCCGAATCAGAATTATCATCATCCTTTTTACAGGATACAACTGTCATCATAACGCTGGCAAAAAGGATCAATAAATATTTATAAGAGTGCTTCATAATTTTTGTTTTTATTTCAGGAAAAAATATTTCTATTTCCTCCTGACATTTATTACATTGTTAAACAATCCGACAAATACTATTGTTCAGTATCATCTCTTTGCCTGGCAGACTGACGATGTGAACATACTACAAAAAATAGATGAATCAGGAAAGGGATTGCCTCACGGAATGTTTTTGATAGGATTGAAAACAGAGCAGGATTATTATTACAGAATTTATTCCCCGTGTACAAATTA
>CAZDWF010000141.1:0-8655 GCA_964508895.1 uncultured Bacteroidales bacterium | reverse complement strand
GTTATCTAAAACCGGTTGTAGCTGGTGTTACTGCCTTTGCAATTATATTTTGGATTAAAAATATAGTTGTTGTTCCAATGTATTGGGAAATGGTAGTTGGGGCCATTTGTTTTATTATGCTATTTATTTCTCTTGTTTGGATACTAAAACTTGATTCTGAGGATAGATATATTTTACGTACGCTTACCGATAAATATATGAAGAAAAATAAAAAATAATGCGAATCAAGGATTGAAAACATGAAATTATGACAATATATTTTACCATACACGAAGAACAGTGTAATAAGGGTAAGCAAAAAAGATCAACAAAGGGGTTGATAGTTACGTGTTTGGCAAAATGACTGCCGCTTTTATTACTTAATTTTTTAATCTTTGATACACATGAATAATATTAACAATGGCATCCAAACAGAGAAACAGAATGACAAGCTGGATAATAAATTAAGTATTGTCATTCCTGTTTATAATGAATCTTCCACTATCCTTAAGTTGTTGGATAAAGTGCTTTCGGTGGAGCTAACTTCTGGTACAAGAAAGGAAGTGATTATCATTGATGACCATTCTTCAGATGACACATCTGAGAAAATCAAACGGTATATAAAAAATCATCCTCAGTCTGAATTCAAATTCTATTCACAAGTTAAAAATTTCGGAAAAGGAGCAGCGATAAAAAAAGGAATTGAGCTGGCAACAGGAAATTTTATTATCATTCAGGATGCAGACCTTGAGTATGACCCGGAAGAATATAATTTGCTTTTACAACCTGTTTTAGCGGATTTTGCTGATGTAGTTTACGGGTCTCGATTTATAGGTGGAAAGCCACATAGAATCCTATTTTTCGGACATACCAGTGGAAATAAGTTTCTGACCCTGATATCAAATCTTTTCACAGGACTTAACTTATCTGACATGGAAACCTGTTATAAACTTTTCCGGACGGATATACTACGGAGTATCAGGCTAAAGGAAAACAGGTTTGGATTTGAGCCGGAAGTAACAGCCAAATTATCCCGTATTCAGGGAATCAGGGTATATGAAGTGGGTATTTCTTATTACGGACGGACTTTTTATGAAGGTAAAAAAATTGGTTGGAAAGACGGAGTTCGTACAATCTGGTGCATATTGAAATACAACCTGTGGAATAAAAAGTGATGAGATCAATATATTTTTTATGAAAGCAACATTTACTTTAGTTACTATAAGTTATCTTCCACGGGCATACACCCTGGCGACTTCTTTCCTGGAGCATAACCCCGGTTATACTGTATTTATTACTGTTATTGATCCGATCAATGAGTTGGTTGAACCTTTTAAGCATGATAAAATTATTTTCCACTCCATCAATGAGATAAAAGAAGATGGGATCAGCGAATTAAAATTCCATTATAACATTGCAGAAATAAGTTTTGCAACCAAGTCATTATTTTTCCTTTTCTTACTGGATAAACACCCTGAGATCGAACACCTTTTTTATCTTGATGCCGATGGTGCGGTATATCATTCGTTTGAACATGCCGAACGCTTGTTTGAAAATTATGACTTTCTTTTAACACCGCATTTTTTTAATCCCGTAAACGACGATAAAATCCCTACAGAGCTGGATATTTTGCGTACCGGACTTTACAATATGGGTTTTACAGCCTGCAGGAATAATGACAATGCAAAGACCATTTTGAAATGGTGGAAAACCCGTGTTTTGGAATTTGGATATCAAAACCCCGACTTGGCATTCCCTGCTGACCAGATGTGGATGAACCTGACTCCTGTTATGTTTGACAAGGTTGGTATAATCAGTAATAAAGGTTATAATTTTGCCTATTGGAATGTACACGAAAGAAGCCTTTCAGAAATAAACGGGAAATTTTTTGTCAACGAAAAACTCCCACTTGTTTATGTTCATTTTGCCGATTATAACCCACATAAGCCTGAAACATTCTCAAACCCCCGGGTATTTAACAGGATTGCTCCGGGCGAAGATCTGGTAGTAGATAAACTAAGTAAAAGTTATTCTATCAGGTTGCTTCAAAATAAATTTGACGAATACCTGCGAATTAAATCTACATTTACAATCAGCCCTGGTCGGCAAGCCTGGTACAGGATATCAAAATCAAAAATTAAAACCAGGCTATTTAAAGATCTTCTGATATTGACCAGCTCAATGTTTCCTAAATTTTTACGCCGGTTTATGCGGAATACATCCTTATTTATCATCAGAAATATTAAATAGGAAATGAAGGAAGGGATATCATTAATCATAAGCTGTTATAACAGCGAAAAGCTGATAAAGCCTACGCTCGAACATATTGCCAATCTCGATATTTCAGGAGGTTTGAAAGTTGAGTTGCTTATTATCGACAATGCTTCGACCGACCTGACCAGTTCTTTGGCAGAGGAAATATGGGCTAAACTGGGAAAACCTTTTCCGGCCAGGATTATTTATGAAGCTAAACAGGGATTAATTCATGTAAGAAACACAGGATTTAAAAAAGCAGAGTACGAATACATTGTTTTTGTTGACCACGACAATTGGCTCGATAAGGATTATGTGCAGAATGTATTCAGGCTTTTTAAAGAAAATCCTAATGCTGGAGTAATCGGAGGATACAACATACCGGTATTTGAAAGTGAAAAACCTGTGTGGTTCGATACTTTTCAAAACTGGTACGCTGTAGGGAAACTGGCAGATTATGCAGGAGTACCAGATGAAATTGGTTTGTTTGGCGCCGGATTATCAATACGGAAATCAATTCATGAAACATTAAGCAAAAACGGCTTTAAAAGTATGCTTGCCGGAAGGGATGGAAAGTCGCTGAATTCAGGTGAGGACTATGAACTGTGTAAAGCTGTAAAAATAGCCGGATGGAATATTCTTTATTTCCCTCAATTGCGCCTTCAACATTTCCTGGAAACAAAAAGGCTTAAGTGGGAATATTTCAGGGAGCTTAATAAAGGTGAAAGCCGTTCGTTGATATTTTTCCTGGCTTACGAATACTGGATTGCCAAAGGTAATATTCCTAAAAAATCATTATTGGGATTAAGGTTTTCATGGGGTTTCTTACTTTTAAAAACCATCATTAAAATAGTTTTATTTAAAACAAAAATGGCTTTTAATCCTGTACTAAAAAAGGAAGGTAGCAGGTTGTTAATTTCACTCGAAAGGGAACAGATACTTTTTGGTGATTTATTTAATAAGCGAGGTGAGTATATCAGTCTGAAAAAAAGTATTGGAAAATCCAAATGGCGAAATTTTGCACATAGTTAACAGGGGAGTATAATTACAACTGAAATAATATTTTGTTTTAATGATAAAAATCAAGCACATAAAGTTTTATACAATCTATTTTTTGGTTGTTATAATATTCTTTGAATTTTCTCTTCGGGCATTCTTTTCCGTTCAAAATAACGATTGGAAAATAATGATGACCCCTGCCAGCCTAAAAAAGGTATGTTACAAAGAAATGGATGGGTTAATGAATGAGAATATAAATTCCGAAAATGAGGTAATTGATATTTTATTGCTGGGTGGATCAGTGCTCCATAACGAATGGGGAAATATAGGAAATGAGTTAAATAAACAGTTATCAGCTAAGTATCCCGGAAAGATCAAAATTCACAATGTAGCCACGCCGGCTCACACATCGACCGACAGCCGGATAAAGTACAAATTATTGAAAAACCATCGTTTTGATATTGTGCTGCTGTACCACGGAATTAATGAAGTGAGGTTTAATAATTGCCCCGATGATGTTTTTAAAAATGACTATTCACACGTTGGGTTTTACAATATTATCCATTCCATTGTTGCCCCTGAAACCAGGTTCACTATTTTCCCATACACCTATATGCTTTTAAATGAGAAGTTAAGACAAAATTATTTGAAAGATAATCGTTTGCCAATTGATTCAATAAACAAAAACTGGCTTCAATTTGGTGAAAATATTAAAACTGCAACAGTATTTCAGGCTAATTACAGTTCAATAATAGAAGAGGCCATTGATCGTAACCAGCCCATTATTATTTCAACATTTGCTAATTATGTACCTCACGATTATACCCTCGCCAAATTTAAATCGAAAAACCTGGATTATGGGGAATTTAAAAGCCCGATTGAAATTTGGGGCGAGCAAAAAAATGTAATCAAAGGGATTAGCACCCACAATAATATCATTAATCAATTATCGGATAATTACACCCTGAAGGAGGATGTGCATTTTATTGATATGAATAATTCCTTAGAAAAAAACGGGAAGCATTTTGATGATATTTGTCATTTTACAAACGAAGGTTCTGCAAGATTTGTAGAACTATTACTCCCAACGATAATTGAAATTATTGAGGATAAAAAACTTATTCTGACAGAAAATAAATCTAAAGGCATAATAAGCGGTTTTTAATCAGAACGTTTTGCCATAAAAAAAAGGAAAAAAGTGAAGAAGATTTTAGGGATTTCAGCTTTTTATCACGATTCAGCAGCAGCTTTGCTGATTGATGGAAAAATCATTGCTGCGGCGCAGGAAGAAAGATTTACAAGAAAAAAACATACTCCGGATTTTCCTGTAAATGCAATTAAATTTTGCCTTGAGTATTCCGGTTTAAACCTGGATGAACTGGATGCGGTTGTTTTTTATGACAAGCCTTTGCTGAAGTTTGAAAGGTTATTAGAAACTTACTACGCTTTTGCGCCAAAAGGTTTAGTATCATTTCTTACCGCGATTCCTGTGTGGGTAAAAGAAAAGATGTTTTTAAAAAAACTTCTTTATGATGGACTAGCCCAAATTGAGAAATATGATAAAAAGAAATTAAAGCTTTTATTTCCTGAGCACCACTTATCACATGCTGCAAGTGCTTTTTTCCCTTCTCCATATCAGGAAGCAGCCATATTAACAATTGATGGGGTTGGCGAATGGGCAACAGCCTCTATTTGTCATGGGAAAGACAATAAAGTAACTATGCTTAAAGAAATGAAATTCCCCCACTCAGTTGGGCTTCTTTACTCAGCATTTACTTATTATCTTGGTTTCAGGGTAAATTCAGGAGAATATAAATTAATGGGATTGGCACCTTATGGAAATCCTGAAGCAAAGCAAACCAATGAATTTATAGCCCAGATTAAAAATAACTTACTTAATATCAAAGATGATAGCTCAATTTGGTTGAACCAGGAATACTTCAAATATGCCACAGGGCTTAAAATGGTAAATACGAAAAAATGGGAGAAACTTTTCGGATTTCCTGCTGTGAAACCGGATGGCAATATTGAACAAAAGCATTGCAACCTGGCATATGCAATCCAAAAAATCACTGAAGAAATAGTTCTTAATATGGCTCGCGAAGCCAAACGCCTTACAGGGTCAGATTATTTGTGCATGGCAGGAGGTGTGGCCCTTAATTGCGTTGCAAATGGCAAGTTGATAAAAGAGAATATTTATAAGGACATTTTTATACAACCGGCTGCGGGTGATGCAGGTGGTTCACTTGGAGCAGCCCAAATAGCTCATTATATGTATTTCAAAGAAAGCCGTAAAGTTTCGGGCAGTGGCGATGCTATGCAAGGTGCTTACCTCGGACCTGAGTTTTCGGATAAAGAAGCAGTTCTTTCTTTTAAAAAACACAAGGCTGTGTACCGTAAGGTGGAAAAATTTGATAAGCTCTGTAGCGAAGTTGCCGATTTGATTGATGAAGGAAACGTAGTGGGCTGGTTCCAGGGGAGAATGGAATTTGGGCCAAGGGCACTCGGAAACAGAAGCATTTTAGGCGATGCCAGAAATATGGATATGCAGAAAAAATTAAACCTGAAAATCAAATACCGAGAAGGTTTCAGGCCATTTGCACCTTCAGTGCTGATTGAGAGTTCAAATGAATTTTTTGATTTACCGGTTAGCTCGCCTTATATGTTGCTGGTTGCCGATTTGGTTGAGAAAAGGAGGATGAAGTTGCCAGACAATTACAAGGAAATGGATCTATGGGAAAAACTTTACAACCAAAGAAGCGATGTTCAATCTATCACCCACCTCGACTTTTCGGCACGGATACAGACTGTTCACAAAGAAACCAATCCCAGATATTGGCAAGTTATCAATACATTTAAAGAAAAAACCGGCTATGGCATTGTTGTAAATACCAGTTTTAATGTTAGAGGCGAACCAATAGTATGTACACCGGAAGATGCCTATAAATGTTTTATGCGGACCGAAATGGATTACCTGGTGGTAAACGACTTTATTTTAAAGAAAACTGACCAGCCAAACTGGGAAAACAGGGATAAATGGATGGAGAAGTTTAAATTAGATTAAGTAATCAATAAAAAGGACATAAAATGGAATTCATAAAAGATCTTTGGCTTTTTATTAAAGAGCGAAAAAAATTCTTGTTAGCACCTATCATTGTAGTGTTGTTACTAATAGGCTTGCTCATTGTGTTTGGCAGCGGTAGTGCCCTGGCACCGTTTATTTATACACTGTTTTAAACCATGGAGGAAAAGTAATGAAAACAGACACATCAAAATCAACAATTCTGATTATTTCAATGGGCTTTTTAGTTCTTTACCTGGTCTTTGCCTGGCATTGGGCAATTATTGTTTCGCTAATAGTCGGACTCGTTGGAATAACATCTTCATTTATGAGTAAGATAATTGAATGGGCATGGATGAAATTAGCCAATTTGCTGGGATATATAGTTCCAAATATTTTACTAAGCATTGTGTTTTTCCTTTTTCTTTGGCCAATTGCACTTATTTCAAAATTGTTTAACAAAGATCCATTAATGCTTTCTCAGAAATATAAAACCTATTTCATTACAATAAATAAAGAAATGGATAAAAAAAGTTTTGAGAAAATCTGGTGAAATATAGATAATGCTAAAATTCAAAAATATATTATTTAATAAACAGGGTAAGTCCTTATTTGTATCAATATTCATATTGGCAATGGTGCTTCGGTTCTTGCTGGCTGCTGTTAATTCAGAGTCGAATGATTATCACTTTGATGTAATAAGCATGATCATGGATGAGAATAAAATTCCGGGATTTGATGAATGTCCTGAATGTTTTCAGCCGAAGCTGTTTCACTTGTCGATGGCTGGGATTTTAAAAATCCTTCCAATCGACTCTTTATCGGTTCAAATACGGATAGTCCAATTGATCAATTGTATAGCCGGCGGGATAACCCTCTACTTTGTCTATCTTTTTATTTCCACCCTGGCATTTGCAAACAGGATAAAAATTATCAGTTTCGCTTTAATTGCCCTGAATCCCAAATTTATCGGGATAAATGCCCAGGCAACTAATGATTCGTTGGTTATTTTGTTCTCAACAATTTGTTTGTATTATTTACTGCAATTTTTTCAGGGTGGTAATCTCAAAAGTTTTTTACTCATGTCGGGTTCGGCAATTTTGGCCGTATTAACCAAAGGGAACGGCTTGGTTCTATTTCCTGTCATTCTTACAGTATTCTTTACAAGTATGTTGTTTTTTAGAAAGAATTCACAAATTTCAATTCCCCGACAATTATTGTTGCTTCTAACATTTTCTTTTATTTATTTCCTCAGCGTCCCTTTTCTTGGCCAATATTACGAAAAGTATAAAAAAACCGGTTCACCATTTACTATTAACCAGGATAAAGATCCGGCTCCTCATTTTATTAAACAAACATTTATCAAAAAACCCGGGGTCACTTCAGTTGTAGATTCATATTTCACATTCAGGTTTATTGACTTGCTGAAAAATCCTTTAATCTCGAATGATTCAGTTAATTATCCTTTACACAGGACTTCATTATGGACACAATTATACGGACGAACTTTTTCTGCTCATTTTGATATGTGGCCACATAGCTGGCAAACAAATAGCAATGTCGTGAAATTTATTGGCAGGTGCATTTTTATCCTTGCTCTCATTCCTTTTTTGTTTCTAATTGTGGGGTCTATTAAAATCCTTCGTTCTGTGGTCATTGATTTTATTAGAATAATTAAATACCGGAATAAAATTGAGTTTAATACCAGTTGGATATATTTTACAATTATCATGGCTTATGTGTTGTTCATAATCGCATATTCATTTCAATACAGAGATTACAGTACAATGAAAGCAATATTTATTTTCCCGGGGCTTCTCGCTTTTCTTTTTGCAATAATGTTCGGGATGGATTATATTTACAAAAGGTTTACAAACAACAGGAAACTAATGTATTCATTGAATATTTCACTGTTTAGTTTGTTAACTTTGTATTGTGCAGATGTGGCTTATTTAATAATTCAGTTGTCTGTAATTGTGGCCGGAAAACTTGTTTAATCCCTATGGTTTATATTTGTAAGAATTATATTGGAAGAAGTTAAATTTCAAAAAAGATATCAATGTCTATTCTCAGGAAATTAGGTTTCTTTATATTTTTAGCCTTGTTAGCGTGCAATAGCGAAAACCCAAAAGCTACCTCAGGCGCAGCAGGCCAGAGTGACTTAACTGCAAAAAAGGTATTTCTTATAGGCCACGGGCCAAATTCAAAAGAAGTTATAAAAGAAATGATAAATGTATCAGGGTTAAGAAAAGAAGGATATATAGTAATCCTGCCTACCCGGTTTAAAAAATCTGATTCTTCTGTTTATTATTTAAAACATGAATTTAGTGAGCAGCATATTCACGCAGTTCACAGCCTGAAGT
>CAZDWF010000140.1:0-8739 GCA_964508895.1 uncultured Bacteroidales bacterium | reverse complement strand
CGACTTGCAGCATTGTCAAGCTGATGCAAAGTAGCGACCGAAGAAACTGCATCGACTTGCAGCACAGTCTTCTTGATGCAAAGCAGCGACCGAAGAAACTACATCGACTTGCAGCACTGTCCACCTGATGCAAAGTAGCGACCGAAGAAACTACATCGACTTGCAGCATTGTCAAGCTGATGCAAAGTAGCGACCGAAGAAACTGCATCGATTTGCAGCACTGTCCAGCTGATGCATAGTAGCGACCGAAGAACCTCAGTCTTAATGCAGAGCAGCTTATTTAATCATCCCCTACACAACCCAATCCTACATTGCTTTATCAAAGCGATGATTTATTTGTTAATAGGATCGTAAGCGGTGAAGGGGATTCAACTTGCAACTGGCGACCGGCGACTGGCGACTGGCGACTGACGACCGGCGACTGGCGACTGGCAACTGGCGACTGGAAACATTTTATTACTACCTTTGATTATACTTGAAATTCTATATAAAATTTATAAATATGAAAGCAAACGTATTATTTAAAAGTATTTTGACTGTGATGGTTGCAGGCTTGATCTTTGCATCTTGCTCCAAGAGACCATCTTATAATATCGGGACGGCTGATCTCGATATGGTGTATACCTATTATGATACAAATCTTAATTTTGGTGATTACAAAACCTATGCACTTTCTGATTCATTGAATATTGATAAAAATGACTTTACTCCTCAGGAAATTGCATATATCAAAGAATATTATCAGGATATATTTGACAGGATAGATAATAATATGCAAGCCAGAGGCTATGCTAAAGTTGACACTTCAGCAGGCCCTGACCTGGGTATTGGTGTTTCAATTATCACACGTGAGAGCTACATCGTATATTGGGGCTACTGGTACGACTGGGGCTATTGGGGTAGTTCATATTACTGGGGTTATCCGGGATATGGTTACTGGTACCCATGGTCACCTTCTGTTGTTTCGTATGAAGAGGGTGCTATCATTATTGAAATGACAGACCTGAAAAACCCTGATACCGCAAATAATACTTTAAATATGGCCTGGGCTTCACTTATTGGTGGAGTTCTATCGAATAAAAATAGCCTGATCGATAATAGATTGATAAAACAGATCGATCAGTCATTTGATCAGTCACCTTATTTAAGAACCAATTAAACAGGAGAAGTTATGAAAAAAAATATATTAATTACGCTTTTATTGATAGTGTTTACTGCTTTTACATACGGACAGGATTACACTAAATGGGAACTTGAATGGAATATTGGTTTTCCAACTGGTGATTTTAAAGATTATATTGATGAATCTAGCCTGAGAGGAATTGAATTTGGAGGAAGTTATGAATTTGAAACTGGAGTTATTGCTGGAGGAACAATGGGTTATTCTGCATTTTTTAAGGAGACAGAAAGGATAACTACAGTGTTTGACGATGGTGCTTTAACCGCCAAACATTTCAGAGATGTATACAGTTATTTCTTCCTGGCTGAAGGTGGATATTCATTCTTGCAGGGATCTGATATAAGGCCATTTCTTAAGCTTGGCATTGGAGCATATTATACTGAGCAAAATTTTCAGGTAGGATTATTATATCTTGAAGATGATAGCTGGGATTTTGGAATACGTCCTGAATTTGGCATTCAATATTTTAATACAAGAAGCCAGGTAGGGGTTACAATAAATGGTAAATTTAACTTTGTAACGGATTATGGTAATGATCTGAATAATTTTTATTACTGGACCTTAGGTATTGGCTTTTTGTTTAGAATATAACTTCTGCAAAGTTTAAAAAATGTATTAATAAGGATAAATTGAATTTTATGAGAAAAACATTATTTGCATTAATAGCAATATTATTGATCGTCAACAGCGTAAATGCACAGAAAATTGAAATAACCCCAATAGCAGGTTATATGTTTGGCGGCAGTGTAAATTTTATTGAAGGAAAACTTAAGATAAAAGATGATCTGAGTTATGGTGGTATGATGAGTTTTAAGATAGACAGAGATGTTGCCGTTGAATTTTCCTATGTACGAATGGACACGAGAGCTGAATGGAGATCAGGCTATATTTATGCTCCTGATTATCCAAACCGGAATTTCGACCTTAATGTAAATTATATGACAATAGGAGCTGTTAGAGAATCTGAGATAGCAGATAATATTAAAGGATTCGGTACTCTTGCTCTTGGTGCTGCATATTTTAATCCATCCTCATCAACGATCAAAGATGTTTGGAGGTTTGCCGGATCGCTGGCTGCAGGAGTTAAACTTTATTTAACTGACAGGATCGGCATAAGATTACAGGGCCGATTATTACTTCCAATGTATTTTGCAGGAGGCGGAGCATATTGTGGTGTTGGAAGTGGTGGAAGTAGTTGTGGACTGGGTGTAAGTACCACTGCAGTGATACTACAGGGTGATCTGAGTGGTGGGTTGATAATTGCGTTAGGGGACTGATCTGGGCACAGGGTTCTTTGTACTAGGCACTGGGGCTGCAATGCAATGAGACGATTGCATCACTTCGAACATGCTAAATCATAAAACGAACATGGTATATGGAACATGAATGAAATGATCATTGTTTATTTAATACTTTCTCTAGCACCTTATCAAACTTATACTGCATCCCGACCCGAAAACTCGAATACTCAAAATCCCGTAACCCCTGCTGAAACTGGAAAAGGAAATTCCAGTCTCTTTTTTCATATAATATTTTAAACCTGTATACAAGGGGTTTGTCTCTTGTGTCAAGATATCCTGAATATCCTCCTGCACTGTTGGTGATTGTGAAATTATTAAATCCTATATCACATCCACCACCATAGATCAAGGCATCATCCTGCCTATTATCAGTGCGGTTTACCTGCCAGGCATAAAAACCTGCTAATAGAAATGGTCGTATTGTTGATCTATTGGTCAGCTTAAAGGTTTTTCCTAATGAGAAATCAAAATAATATCCCATTCCATCAGTAAAACGGGCATTGGCCAAACCGGTGCCAGAAGCAGTTTTGATACTCATATTCATTAGAATATCAGGTATGGTTTTATGCGACCTGAGGATTTGTAATTTTGATGAAAAATAAAAATCACCTCCTGCAGCTCCTTCTCCAGAATATCCACGAGCAAATCTCTCATCGCGGGTTTCTTCAGTCATTTTGAAATACTCAACAGGAACGATATAAACTTCAAATGCAAATACTTTTGAAGGTATAACATAATGTAAGCGTGAGAAAATATTATATGTTTTATCACCCTGGCTTATATGAGCATCTCCCCCGGCTTCAAGAAATGATTCAGGGTAAATTAAAGCATTATGAAAATCAGGAACCGGTAATGCATTTGGTCCCATATATCCTGGAGATAATATCATATAACTACTCCAGTGGGTTTTCCCATCCCAGTTATGCTTTTCATTCCACCATCTATAATCATCCTGGGAAAATGCAATAACAGGTAATAGTATAAGAAATATAAACGGATGTACTTTTAATCTCATAAGCATGAATACAACACATTTTTTTTCGCGTCACGCGTTACGTTAATTAGTAAAGAAGTCCAGAATATTACCAAGCTGACTACTGGATGCTTCAAATAACTCAGTGAATTTGCACTTGGTACAGGTAATACTTGTGAATTTCCTGTTTTGAATATTAAAGAGTTTGGTCACAAAACTTCCTGTTGCTCTAACTTGTCCGACCTGGTAATGTTTGTTGCCACATTTTGGGCACACATATTTGCTTGTTGCCATTATAATTTTTATTTAATTCCCCAGTGTAGCGACCATCACCGCTTTAATGGTGTGCAGCCTGTTTTCTGCCTCATCAAATACTTTTGATGCCGGAGACTCGAATACATCATCAGTTACTTCCATAGCATCAACACCAAATTTCTGGTAAATCTCTTCTCCCACAATGGTTTCTTTGTTGTGGAAAGAAGGTAGGCAATGCAGGAATTTAACATCAGGATTTCCTGTTTTAGCTATCAATTCTTTATTAATCTGGTAAGGCATCATCATTTTTATCCTTCTTTCAAATTCTGAATCCGGTTCTCCCATTGATACCCAAACATCAGTATACAGGAAATCAGCGCCTTTTACTCCTTCATTAACATCTTCAGTAATGGTGATCTTTGCTCCTGTTTCTTTAGCAATTTCATTGCATTGATTGATAAGTTCTTCTGACGGGAAGAATTCCTTTGGAGCACATCCTCTGAAGTCCATCCCCATTTTAGCAGCGCCTACCATGAGTGAGTTACCCATATTATTTCTGGCATCTCCAAGGTAGCAAAATGAGATCTGGTGCAATGGCTTGTCGCTGTGTTCCATCATGGTAAGAAAATCAGCAAGTATCTGTGTGGGATGGTATTCATTTGTAAGACCGTTCCATACAGGAACTCCGGCATAAGCTCCCAGTTCTTCAACGATATCCTGACCGAATCCCCTGTATTCAATTCCGTCATACATCCTGCCAAGAACACGGGCAGTATCTTTCATCGATTCTTTTTTCCCAATCTGTGTTCCTGTGGGTCCGAGATAAGAAACCTGTGCTCCCTGGTCAAAAGCAGCCACTTCAAAAGCACAACGCGTACGTGTACTTGCTTTTTCGAAAATGAGGGCAATATTTTTCCCTTTAAGTCTTTGTTGTTCAGTGCCAGCATATTTTGCCTTTTTAAGGTCAACTGAGAGGTTCAACAAAAACCTGATTTCTTCCGGAGTAAAATCCAATAATTTTAAAAAATTCCTGTTCCTGAGATTAAAAGCCATTTTTTTTGTTTTTGATAATTTATAAATATTTTTCTGGAGTAAAATTAGTGTAAAATTTTTGATTTTTATATTGTTACTTCTTCACCTCACCTCGGGCCCCTCTCTTGAAGGAGAGGGGAGGCGTCTCTGGCAGATGACAGATTAAATGCGCTATTCTTACACAATATTGGCAGTCCTTGCCCCTTTTCTTTGAGGAGAAGGGGTTGGGATGAGGTGAATTAATTGAAGATTAATCAATTAGTCGTAATCACCTCATCTCTTTTATTATCTTTGCCTGATGCTTGCAATAAAAAACACCCTCGTCTCCGATGATCTTTACATGTTGAAGTTTTTCTGTCCTGTGCAGCATTGCAATGGTGCTTGTTGTGTTGAAGGAGATGCCGGTGCCCCACTGGAAGAAGAGGAGATTGGAATTATGGAAGATCTACTTGAACTTTTACTGCCATATATGACTGAAGAAGGTAAGCAAACAATTGCTGAAAAGGGTGTGTTTGATTATGATGAAGATGGACAGTTTGTTACTCCCTTGATAAATGGTAAGGAATGTGCTTTTACAAATTTTAAAGATGGGATCGCATATTGTGCTATTGAAGAAGCTTTTGACAGGGGAGAGATCTCTTTTCAGAAACCGGTATCCTGCCACTTATATCCGATACGCATTTCAAAATCCGGAGAATACGATGCTGTGAATTTCCATAACTGGCATATATGCAGAAAAGCATTGGAAGAAGGCAATGAAAAAAGTATTCCTGTATATGAATTTTGTAAGGAAGCTCTTCTGAGAAAATACGGATCTGAATGGTTCGATTTGCTATGCAAAGAAATCAAAAATAAGGAATAAGGAATCTTATTATTCTCCTTCAGCACTGGCCTCTGCCGATGCCATGCCTTCCAGCTCTTTATCAATATGGAACATGCCTCCTTTAATACCTTCAGCCAGCCTGAATTTATCCAGGATGGTACTCATAAGACTTTCTTCTTCTATCTGTTCTGTAACATACCATTGCAGGAAGTTTGCAGTCGTGAAATCGTTTTCCTTCATGCAAAGTCCTACGAGATCATTTATACATCCTGTAATATACTTTTCGTGCTCAAAAACCTTTTCAAATACATCCTGCAATGAATCAAATTCTGAAACGGGTTCATCCAGGGCCGCTGTGGTAGCATGTCCACCACGATCATTTAAAAATTTGAAAAGCTTCATCTGGTGCATTCTTTCTTCATCAGAGTGCTCATAAAGAAATGCAGCTGCTCCTGGGTATCCATTCACTTCACACCATGAAGCCATTGATAAATATAAACGGGAAGAATGTTCTTCGTCTTTGATCTGATTATTGATCGCTTTTTGAATTTTTTCTGATAACATAATTAACTATTTTAAATTATCTGCTTTGCGCTAATTTACAAATATAAACAATGATGAGAAAGATCTATTTAGAGGGCATTTGCACCACTTACAATTTCAATGATCTCATTAGTAATAGCAGCCTGGCGAGCTTTATTATAAGTAAGTCGAAGGTCTTTGAGAAGCTCCTGGGCATTATCAGTTGCTTTATGCATGGAGGTCATTCTTGCGCCATGCTCTGCAGCGAAAGAATCAAGTAGAGCTTTATAAACCTGTATCTTAAGTGTTTTAGGGATAAGCTCCCTGACTATATCTTCCTGGTCAGGTTCGTAAATATAATCGCGTGAAGCGGTATTTTCTTTTTCATCTTTTGATGGTTCAATAGGCAGGAACCTCTCATGAGTCGGGATCTGCATCGCTGCATTCTTAAACTTGTTATAGATAATATCTATCCTGTCGAACTCCTTATTAACAAAATCACTCATCAATTTTTCAGCAATTGGAGTTGCATTTTCAAAACTCAGATGAGTAAAGATCTCTGTATTTATATCCAGGATAGGATATTCTCTTCTGCGAAAATAATCAGCAGCTTTTTTCCCAAAGAACATCAATTGAAGGTTTCCGCTTTCGTATTGCTTCTTGTATTGTCCCTCCAGGGCATTCTGTGCAAGCTTTATCGCATTACTGTTAAAAGTACCGCACAATCCCCTGTTAGATGAGATCACTACAAGCAGAACCTTCTCCGGTTTTCTATCCTGTGTGTATTCAGCTCCATCGATATCATCAACAGATGCACTGAGGTTGTTCAGGATTTCGTAAAGTTTTTCCGCATAGGGGCGAAGTTTCAGGATGGCATCCTGAGCCTTTCTCAACCTCGAAGCTGCAACAAGTTTCATAGCACTTGTGATCTGTTGTGTTGATCTGACAGATTCTATCCTGATGCGTATTTCCTTTAGGTTTGCCATTCGTTGTTTTGTTTCTTATTTAAGCCAGGATGATATTTCGTATTTTTGCGAGATATTTTGTGCTGATTCTGTTAATACCCTTTCAATTTCATCAGTTAGTTTTCCTTCTCTTAATTGTTCCAGGATGTCTGAATGCTTTTCTTCCATGAAGAAAAGAAACTCTTCCTGGAAATCCCGTATGCTATGAACAGGAACCTTCTTTAAAAGATTTTTTGTACCACAATAGATAATAGCAATTTGTTTCTCAACTTTCATAGGAGAATATTGTGGTTGTTTCAGTATCTCCACATTCCTTCTTCCTTTTTCAAGAATGGCTTTGGTGGCAGCATCAAGGTCGGATCCAAATTTTGAAAAAGCTTCCAGTTCACGGAACTGTGCCTGGTCTAACTTGAGTGTTCCTGCTATCTTCTTCATTGATTTGATCTGAGCATTACCACCCACTCGTGAAACAGAAATACCTACATTAATAGCAGGACGGATCCCTGCATTAAACAGGTTTGTTTCCAGGAATATCTGGCCATCGGTAATTGAGATCACATTGGTAGGAATATATGCTGCTACATCACCGGCCTGTGTTTCAATAATAGGAAGAGCTGTTAAGGAGCCTCCACCTTTCACCATCCCTTTTATTGAGACAGGAAGATCATTCATTTCCTTTGCTATTTCATTAGAAGAGATAATTCTTGCAGCTCTTTCAAGCAAGCGTGAGTGAAGGTAGAATACATCACCAGGATAAGCTTCTCTGCCAGGAGGCCTTCTCAGAAGAAGTGAAACTTCCCTGTAAGCTACAGCCTGTTTTGAAAGATCATCATAAATAACCAGTGCAGACCTTCCTGTATCTCTGAAGAACTCTCCGATAGATGCTCCTGCAAATGGTGCATAAAATTGCAAAGCTGCAGGATCGGAAGCAGTAGCAGTAATGATAACTGTATAATCCATTGCACCAGCATCCTCAAGTGTTTTAACGAGGTTTGCAACAGATGATCCTTTCTGTCCAATAGCTACATATATACAATAAACGGGTTCACCTTTATCATAAAATTCCTTCTGATTGATAATAGTATCAACAGCAATCGCGGTTTTACCAGTCTGGCGGTCACCAATAATCAGCTCACGCTGTCCGCGACCAATAGGTATCATAGCATCGATCGCTTTAATACCCGTTTGCAGGGGTTGGTTAACAGGTTGACGGAAAATAACACCGGGAGCTTTTCTTTCCATTGGCATAAGGTAACGTTCTCCTTCAATTTTACCTTTTCCGTCAATAGGCTCCCCTAGAGTATTGATTACTCTTCCAAGCATTCCTTCACCAACTTCAATAGAAGCAATTTTTCTGGTACGTTTAACAGTGTCACCTTCATTCAGTCCTGCTGCTTCACCAAGTAATACTATACCTACATTATCTTCTTCAAGGTTAAGGACTATACCTTTTAATCCGTTTTTTTCAAATTCAACAAGTTCGCCTGCCTCAACATTGTTCAGTCCGTAAACACGTGCAATACCATCACCTATTTCCAGTATTGTGCCTATTTCTTCAAGTTCAGCTTCTGTTTTGAAACCTGATAATTCCTGACGCAGGATGGCGGATACTTCTGCTGGTTTAATTTCTGCCATAACTTATTATTATTTTAAAATTTTCTTTCGTATAAATTCAATCTTGCAGCACT
>CAZDWF010000139.1:0-8777 GCA_964508895.1 uncultured Bacteroidales bacterium | reverse complement strand
TAATTATCAATATAATATTGATAATCATCTGTTATTGAATATAAGTAGCTGAAATTATGCTATTTATAATATCAATTTATGAGAAATGTTTATGGAAAAATTTATTTGGAATGCTTATAAATTTAAAGATGAGGTCCATTAACCAAATCTACTTATTCTTTCCAGTTCATTGAAGTTAAGAATTTTCATATTGGTTCCATTTTCAACAATAAGTTTCTGATCTTTAAAATCTTTTATAATTCTTATTACACCTTCTTTTGACATTGCTGAATAATCAGCCAGATCCTGCCTGGATAGTGTTAATTTAAAAGAATTTGATTCATAAACTATTCGTGATAAATTAATTAGCATGTCAGCAACTCTGCCATGTACATTTTTTTGTGCAAGATTAGCGTAACTGTTAAAATGTTTAATAATAGTGGTGTTGTTTTTTTTAAGTAATTCTTTTACAAAATCTGTATTTTTCTCTACAAGAGTTTTTAGGACTTCCACATTTATAAAACAAGCAGTGGTTTCTTCAATAGCTGATACAGAAAAATGATGCATATAATCAACCCACATGCCTGGTCCACCAATTATATATACTGGTTTAATTAATCCTATGATCAGTCTTCTGTTATTATCACCTTCAATATATACTTTTGCCAGACCTTTGGTTATACATGCAATATGGCTCATTGGAGTGCCTTGCTTGAAAATGATTTCACCGGGGTTAAAGGTAATTTCAGACCTGTGGCCATTCACATACTTGACTTCTTCATCTGTAAGTGAGCAAAAAAGTGTTTGTTTTTTGCTACAGTTAACACAATCTTCCTTTTTATCTTTTTGATTTATCATTCTAACAAATTTGCATATGACGCAATTAAGGTATTAAATAATTGCTAAAATATCAACACTAATGTGCAACAATTTGATTTGGGGATACAATTGCTTCAGAATATTTTGATCCTGGAAAAGTATATACATATATTAATAGTTGTATATACAAATATAACAAAGTGTGTAAATTTTTGTTTCTATATTGGTAATTTATGATTATTTTAACAAAGTAACATCTATATTATCTTGTTAATTAAGAATAATGAAAAATTGTTGACTATTTTCAAAGTAAATTCTTATTTTTGCAACCTCATTTGCTTAGGTAACATATAATGAGGAGAGGTGGGAGAGTGGCTTAATCCACCAGTTTGCTAAACTGACGTACCTATTACTGGTACCGGGGGTTCGAATCCCCCTCTCTCCGCAAAATAAAAAAGCTCCGACTAAGTCGGAGCTTTTTCTGTTTTAAATCGACAATCGGCAATCGCAAAATCTATTAATCGCTCAATCAATGCAACCATAATGCATTGGTTTAACAACATAGAAACTTTATATTTTTTTTAAGATCAATATCCAATATTGAATTTCTAAATTCCAGTATCTGATAAAGATCATTCAAACAGCTTCTTCATTTCCTTCTGATAACACCGGTATCCTTTATACCCACTATATGCTGCACCAAGACCCATGAGGATAAACAAACCACTACCTATTGGAGCGCCATTACGTTGGCTATCGGAGCCACCTGTTCCACTACCACCACCGGATGATCCACCGGGGGGTGGAGGAGGTAACTGTGTCAATGACTGGATGCTTATCGTGATTAAACCAATGAAGATTACAGCTCGAAGTAGTTTGAGTAGTATGCTTTTCATGGTTTCTGAATTTATCTTATAAAAACTTTTTCTGTATAAATACCACAGGATTTTACCACTTTGACGACCAGATAGCTGTTGCTCATATCGACAGGGATACTGATCAGTGTAGCGGCCTCGATCTTTTGTTCATGAACCTTTTGACCGATAAGGTTGAATATCTCAACATTTCCTTTCTCTAAAGCAGCTATTTCCTTCGATTGTATATATATTATGTTGTTGTTGGAGTAGATATTTATGTAATCCCCGCTGTGATTTACTGGATCATCTATGCCGAAGTCATTTAACTTGAAATGCAGCAGGAAACGATCCGGATCATCACCTTCAGCTGCAGTGAAAGCATAGACAGGATTCTGTGTCAGCTCCTGAAGATTGCCTGTTTTCAGGTCTTCCAGGCTAAGGATAACATCAGGCAAACTGTCTATTTGTGAAAGTGTAAAAGTATAATTCCCATCTACTGCCTGGTCAAGATGGAGTGGTACTGTCTTTCCTGTTATTGTTAGTGTTTCCAAGGCATTAATACTAAGTTTGATATTATCTTCAACTACATAGATCTGAGGCAGGTCCGAATAGGAGTAAAGCTTGCCTGCATCGCCTTTATAATCGAACTGAGAGGTTCCATTTGCAGGGAATCCTATAAAAACAGTATTTCCATGATCTCCACAATCCATCTGTAATCTCACATAAGGGCTGGAGTTTGGATTGTTGGTAGATTTGTAAAAATCCGTTGTATTGTGCACCCTTGCTGCTGCAGGAATGGTAAAAGAGCCTGCAGAACTGGCCTGTTCAAAGAATCCCTGGCTGATTGGTATGATGCCACCGGTTAAATCACCTGTTGATCCGTTCCAAGTCCTGTAATCACCACCATTGTAATCATTGTCCCAGACATACACCGTACCGGTTGTATTTGATCCCCAGGAGCCCTCATCACGGTCAATAGCGGATGAAAAGGGATTTCCGATCAGGTTCCATCCATCAGCGTCTTTGGTTAAGGAAACGGAAAGATCTGTTGCCCGAAGTTCGCCGGTCATTGTGGCCGTGGCAGCTGATTTTGTATTTAGGTCCAACCAAACCGACCATCCTTGTCCCACAGGCATAGGTGTTGTCAGAATTGTATTGTAAGTCCACGCATTGGTTGATTCGGTATGATAAGAAAGCCAGCATTTAGGAGCTTCATTCCACCAATAAGTAAGAGCAGTAACACCGGTAGTTGATGGAGAAATAAAGTGCCAGGAGTTGTCGGTTAAATAGCGCTCTACAGTGCCGTTAATGCTGGCTGTATTATGAATGAGCGAGCCAGTTCCTGATGCACCTGATTCTACTACAATACCAGCAGTGCCAACACTATTGGTTGTTGTTCCAGCAATCGTCAGATCATTATCCACGGTAATGCTTAAAATCCCTGTACTTACATTTAAATTCCCGGCAACTGTAGTACTTCCGGATAAAGATTTAGTTCCGGTTGCGCTAACATTAAGATGGCCAAATGTGGTGGCAGGGATGTTTTGGGTGGTGCCGTACATCTCGTAAGTACTTGCTGCATTAAAACTATAACTGCCCACACTATATGTATCAGTGCTTTCGATGGCATCTTTAAAGTGTGCATCGCTGCCCATACTGAAGGCACCGGCAACGGTTAAAAAATCAGTATGATAAGTTACATTCTTTGTTTCAATTGTTCCATCAGTAAAAGTAAAACTGCCTCCAATTATAACACCGGAGTTATATGACGAAGAGAAAAAATCAAATATATCTGAGACTCCACCATCTGCATCTATTACTAAATTCCAAACCTCTGCATCACGTGTACTAGATGTTGTAGTTAACTGGGCATGGCCATCATATTCTGCAGTCAGCGTTACCGTACCACCCGTTACTGTCCAGTCATCGTTTGTGTTCTCAAATTCATCCCCAACAGTAAGTGCAAAGCTGCCTGACATTGTACCTGTCACATCACTACTTGAGAATCGACAATCATCTGCAACATTTATCACACCTCCTGAGATATCAATAGTGCCTCTTGCATTTTCGCCGTCGTTGTTCCGCTCCCAATCTGACCCAATATTTAATGTGCCGCCATTAATATCAACAATAGAATTGGCCACTGACCTAAAATCTCTCGTAACGCTTACCGTGCCATCATTTAATTCAAACTCACCACCGCTACATACCCAAATGTCATCATCAGGTGTAAGGTTTGCACCTGTATTTACGGTCACTTTAGTACCATCCCCAATACCTAGGTCATCGCATGCAGCTGATTCATCAATAATGGGATCATAAGTCTTCCCTTTAGAAATGGTAACATGCTGGGAGGTTGTTGGGAGTGTGCTGCCATACCAATTGGATGTTGTAGCCCAATCAGTGCTGGTAGCTCCTTTCCACCAATACCAGTCACTTCCTTTATTAAAGCTATACCTAAGTCCGGAAACCAGGTAGTCATTTGTGGCAATATCATTATTTACCACAGTACTACTGGAAGTGGGTGTAGCAGCTGGTGTAATGCTCAAAAACCGGTAATTAGTTTCATCATCAATGCCAATACTTGCACTTTGTCCAGTCCAGGTACCCATGTCACCATACCTGAATTCTACTTCATAGGTTGCTTCATACAACCAGACCTGGAAATACATGTTGGTGCCATAGCCTAAGTGATCTAGATTTTTGAATTCAATTTTCAATATATAGCTTCCGGATGAACCCGTAAGTTCATAATTGACGCTTCCTGTTGTATTGGTTTCCAGATCATCCCATAAGGGAGCAAGTATTTCTTTCTTTGTAGAACTTTCCAGGTCATTGGAAGGATAAGAGTCGGTTAATGCCCCACCCAGGTTTACAAAGCCATTGGAACTGGCTTTGAATGTTGTATAATCAATGCCATTATATGAAAATGTAAAACCAATGGCAGTAGATGCAGAGATCTCATCATCCACATCTCCTGCTATCAACTGGGTTGGAGACGATAAAGCGTTATATGTGTGTCCCGTGCTATAGGTAAATGTATAACACCAGCATTGGGAATGTGAGAATTGGGGTAAAAATAGCAATAGGAGAATTGACAGAATTATGATGAATAGGCTGTATTTCTCACATGAGCGGAATAAGAATAATGATTGATGATATTGGTGTAAAGAATGATTTGTTTTCATTTTTAGATTATTCTTAATAAACAAACAGTTTATAAATCTGATCATTTAGTATTTTACCAGCTAAAATTCTTTATAATCAAATATATATCAGATGCTTATAAAGATACAAAATAATGGAGCAATAGTCAAGATATTGAAAATGAGTTTTGACTCAGTTATCGTGGAAATTTTCTTCTATTTTAATTGTCTTTGTTTTGATTACTCTTGCGATAAGGCAAGGAATTCATTGAAATGACCTGGCATGCCCACCAATTCCCCTTAGCCTATAAGTTTGTTAAGAATATTTGTCCAAACAGCCCCGAAATGAGTCATTGATAAAATGACAAGACGCGATAAAAGAGTAAATTTCTTAAATGAATAAATATTAAAGTTAATTTGGGTTGTTTTTTTAAATTGTTGGAAAAAAGAATAATTGGCACCAGGAAATCCTGCAATCCTTCAATACAAAATCTCAGATTCAAAATTTCCAATAATATTTTGAATATATATAATAATTTTTTCTACATTTGCAGTCGCAAAACAAGAACGGGGTATAGCGTAGTCCGGTTAGCGCGCCTGCTTTGGGAGCAGGAGGTCGCAAGTTCGAATCTTGCTACCCCGACAATGACATAAGCCTTGCCACACTAGCAAGGCTTTTTTATTATGTATTATACCTACATTATACAATCTGATAGCAGCAGTTTTTATTATTGCGGACAGACCAATAAACTGAAAGATAGGTTAATCCGTCATAATTCTAACAGATCAAAATCTACTAAAGGAAAAGGTCCCTGGAAACTTATTAAATATTTTGAATTCAAGACAAGAAGTGAAGCAATACTACTGGAAAGAAGAATTAAATCAAGAGGAATAGAGCGATTTCTACAAGAAATCGAAGTGTCCGGTTAGTGCGTCCCGCCTGTGGCGGGAAGGTCGTAAGTTCGAATCTTACTACCCCGACACCACTTCAAGCCTTATCATAGTAGTAAGTTTTTTTTCAATAAAATTCAAGCTTGCTTGATAATTTATGAAAGAAATAATTTACTCACATGTCTTTTAACAGGACCTTTTTAAAGTCATTGAACAAAATATATGTAAAATCCAGTAATAGATTAATTTATACTTTTAGCAGCGCTATTCTTCTTCAGGAATATCCTATAAGCCAGGCCTACTGACAAGTATTTAAAATTTATGTCTGTACAGACAAATGCAACAATATGCTTTAATATAATTGCTTTCACACCAAGGTTTATCCTTTCTGTGTCGTATTCAATAATGAAACCTGCAGAGGGAATAAGTACAGGCTTATATTCAATACCACCGAAACAACCAATTAGATTTTTTTGATAGTTTATGTTTAAGCCATAACCAAAAGTTAAAGCGAGTGTATTCCCAACAAATTTTAAAGTTTTTGTAGCTGTTGTATAAAGAGCTGAGAAGTATTGATTCCCCGTATTGCTCCATGTAAAAATATCATTACTTCCAATAACAATTGATGGAAGAATCCTTTTTTCTTTAAGTAACTGTAAGCGTAATGAAATCATTCTGTCAACAGTGTGATTTGTTCCTTCACCAATGCCTAAAAGCCTTGTATTTCTGAAATTAACTTCAAGAAATGGCAGAAAAGTAATATCGAAATAATACACCAGACAATTATATTTTCCACTTATATAGCTTTCAACATATTTATGATTAATATAATTAGTGCCCAGAAAGAATGTGCCATCATTTAACATTGTAGCATTGGGAGCATTCAATAAACCATTTACCCCTGTTAATGACTGAGCATCAGAGGATTCGAAAATTAAGGTTAACAAAAATGCAATAACTATTATTCTGAAAAAGTTATTACTTTTCATAAACTGTTGGATTAAAACTTATACCCCACTTTTAAACAGAATTCCGGACCTGCTATTGAAACTTTATGATCAACTGTTTCGGAATCAAAAGAGCTTTCTTCCTGAATATAGTTACCAAATTGATATTGGAATTCAGCACCAATAAGTATGTGGTTAGAGAACACTTTTTCCAATCCAACTATAGGGCCATATGAATAATCTTGTCCGTATTGTCTTTCTTTAATATCATTGATTTTTTCTACATTATTGATTGCCAGAAGACTTCCTTGCATACCTATATATGGTTTAACAGGGAATTTTTCTATATTTATTATATAAAGGCATCCTAACGTAAATCTTGTAAATGATATCTTAAAGCTTTCAAAAAGTAATATCATATCAGGCTCCACTTTGGTGCTCCAATATGAGAGCCCTGCTTTTACCCTAAAATTAGCAGGTAACGAAAATTCAATATTTCCACCAAAGGAGATGTTTCCTTTAAACCTGGAATCAATGTTATTGTCTGGAAAAAATGTGTTATTCCAATAATCCATATTTGGATTGTACCAACCTGAGCTAATACTGATATTTTCTATTCTAAAAGATTTTTTATCTCCTGACTGCGCTATCATAATGCTTGACGCATAGAAACAGCTTATTATTAGTAATTGTATTCTTTTCATAACAATCGTTTTAAATTATTTACTCCCACCTCCACCATTGTGACAATCATCTGGACACCACCAATCTGGACATTTTTTAATCCTGATCTCATAGAGGATGTTCCAAAGTCTTTCTGATACAAGCACAGAGCCAGTAACCCATCTTACTGTAATATATTCATGAATAATTGCATTAAAAATAACCCAAACAAATATTCTTTTACAATCATCACATGGAGGAATATATGGAATAGGCCAAATGATATGGCAATAACAATTCTTACATCTATAATCCCAATCATCATACCAACATTCTTCATCAAGGACCAGGTTTCCAAGCAACATGGTATTATTTGCCGTAGCATTATATATCCATGTTACTGAAATGCTATCAGGGATACCATTTGGATAAATTATAGAATCCTGAGTGCAAAAAATTGTATCAGGAGGTTGTATTATAGAATCGTTTTTATAATATTTTTTTGATGATTTGATTTCAATAGAATGCAACTCCTCTTCATAATCTCCACTAATACCAACACTATATGTTGCTAATGAATTTAGATATCCTTTAGCTACCAATCCGGTTGCATCTACAATTGCATTTTTAGAAGTTAACTCCCATACTGATAATGCAATATTATATTTCATTAAGGGGATTTTCACTCCTGGATCCATTCTCATTGGTAATACAAATCCTACCTCAATATCCTTGTTAAATGTGAAACCTGCTGGTTCAAAATGTATTGTTGAAGCATTATGGTGACCTGTGTTAATATAAGAGGGAAATCCAGGAATTTGAATGCCTTTAAGTTGAGTAGCAGAAACTGAAATAGTTGAACTAACTGAATTCTCAGGAAAGCTTATCTTTATTTTATCTGAACCACCCATTCCTTCATCAGTTGTTAGTTCAATTTCACCACCCTCCGGTCCAATATTCACAGGAGGATTTAAAGGGACCATGCGAACATTAGTGATGCAGGTGTTCCCAAGATTGAAATATGCTTTGCCGGTAGAATAGCCCTTTTTAATTGAACTGACCAAAACCACTTCTTCTTCTGGAATTTGATTTTGCCATGTAAAATAAAATAAACCGTTTGCATCTGCATTGGTAACTTTGCCCAGGCAATATACATTGGCATTTGGAACTGGCTCCTTTGTTATTGCATTGATTACAGTTCCATTAATTGTAAATGTTTCGAAAAGAAATGGAATTGGTTCTACATCCTTTTTACACCCCATATTTAAAAATATAAAGGTTAACATGGAGAAAATTATTAAAATTTCTCCATATTTTAAATACGGTTTCTTTTTCATTTTAGCTTATTTAAGTTAATAATTCTTGTTAATTAATTTTATATATGGACGTTCATCCGGTTGAGTCTCATAATATCTTCCGTAAGAAAATTCGGTTCCGGCATTATATTCCCAATCGAAGTACCTGGGAATAGTAAC
>CAZDWF010000138.1:0-8777 GCA_964508895.1 uncultured Bacteroidales bacterium | reverse complement strand
TCAGCATGCTCTTCTGATATTGTTTTCGACATTCCAACAATAGCCATACGCAAAGCTCTTACCATTGTTAAAGAATTAAAAGACAACTATATTCTTATTGGACCTGATGTATGGAAAGAAACTCAGGAAAATCCTGATTTCATTGAAGATACTGAATTGTATAAATCATGGGTTATAAAAGCCCGACAGGAAGGATTAAATATCAGGGTGGGTCGATGGAATATTGAAGGGAAACCTGTAGTTGTTTTACTTGACTTTACACCCTTCTTTTCGGAAAAAGATAAGATATTTTATGAATTCTGGGAAAAATATAAACTTGACAGCCTTTCAGGACAATGGGATTATATTGAGCCTGCCCTTTTTGGTTATGCTGCCGGAAGAGTGATTGATAGCTTTTATGATTTCAATGTTTCAGCTGAAGACAGGATCATAGCACAGTTTCATGAATGGATGACAGGGACAGGGGTTTTATATCTTAAAGACCAGGTGCCTCAGGTGGGAACCATCTTTACCACTCATGCAACAGTTATGGGCAGATCTATTGCAGGGAATGGCTTTGACCTCTATGGTAAACTGCAGGAATTTGATACACACAGACTTGCCAAAGATTTTGGTGTTTTTTCAAAATATTCTCTGGAAAAATTATCTGCTCAGCATGCTGATTGTTTTACTACTGTTAGCAGGATCACTGAAAAAGAATGTGAGAAATTCCTGGAAAAATCCTGTGATGTTATTACTGTTAATGGATTTGAGGATTCTTTCGTTCCTGAGAAAGAAGTATTTAACAAAGAAAGAGAATCATCACGAAATAAGATATTAAAAGTCTTTTCAGGATTGATGAACCAAAAATTACCAGATGATAGTTTTATGGTAATCAATAGCGGAAGATATGAGTTTAAAAACAAAGGTATCGATATCTTTATCGATTCCCTGGGAGAATTGAATAAAAAGAAAGACCTGGATAAAACAGTGATTGGTGTTATTGCTATTCCCGCACATCAGTCGGGAGCCCGTATGGATCTTTTAAATCGTGTTACAAACCCTGATTTCGATGATCCGATCTCAGAAGAATACCTTACCCATCACTTATATGATCAGATAGGCGATCCGACATTAAACAGAATCAGAGAAAATGGCTTGCTAAACAGACCTGAGGATAAGGTTAAAATTGTGTTTGTACCTGCATATCTCAACGGTATGGATAGTATTTTCAATATCTCATATTATGATTTCCTGATAGGATTTGATTTCAGTGTGTTTCCATCTTATTACGAACCCTGGGGTTATACTCCAATGGAAAGCGCTGCATTTCATATCCCTTCAATAACTACAAATTATGCAGGATTTGGTCTGTGGGTCAGAGACTTACAAATTGATCTTCAAAATGGAGTATTTGTTGTAGACAGATCGGCAGAAGATACTTTAACAGTTAGTGAAATTACTGCAATCCTGGAAGAAAGCATTAATAATTCCCAGGATATTGAAAATCTCAGAGAGGGTGCATACAAAATATCGCAAAATGCTTTATGGAAAGAGTTTATTAAGAATTACTATGAAGCTTATGATATTGCTATAAAGAGATCAAACGAAAGAGCATATCTTTTTAAAGGTAAACAGCAGCAATATCCTTTTTTTGAATTCAAAGAAACTAAGAGTATTGAACCGGGATGGAAAAGAATAAATGTAAAAGCTGATATCCCTAAAAATCTTAACGGACTTTATGATATGTCACGAAATCTTTGGTGGTCATGGAATTATGATGCTGAAGAACTATTCAGGATCATTGACCCTGATTTCTGGCATAAAAACTGTCATAATCCGATCAGCCTTCTTGAAAACACTTCCTACGAACGCTGGAAAGAGCTGGGGAATGATAAAGACTACCTGGTAAAACTGAAAGATACTTATAACAGCTATAAGTCTTATATGAAACAAACACGAAATGTGGATGATGGGCTTATATCTTATTTCAGCATGGAATTTGGCTTGCATGAGTCGCTGAGAATCTATTCTGGCGGACTCGGTGTTCTTGCCGGTGATTATCTCAAGCAGGCCAGCGATTCAAACAAAAATATGATCGCTGTGGGATTGTTATACAGGAAAGGCTATTTCCAGCAAAGGTTATCTGCTTTCGGAGAGCAGATCTCTGAGAACTTCTCTCAGGATTTCAGTAAATTACCTGTGGAACCAATATATAATGAAAATAAAGAAAGGCTGCTTATAGGTGTTGCATTGCCTGGAAGAACGATGTATGCAAGAGTATGGAAGGTTCATGTTGGAAGGATACAGCTATTCCTTTTAGATACTGATGTGTCGGAAAATACCAAAAAAGACCGCAGCGTTACATACCAGCTTTATGGTGGCGATAATGAAAACCGCCTTGTACAGGAAATGCTCCTGGGAGTGGGTGGCATAAGATTGCTGGATGCACTGAATATTAAACCGGATATTTTTCATTGCAATGAAGGCCATGCTGCATTTATTAATATCGAAAGGTTAAGAAAACTTGTTCAGGACAATAAGCTGTCTTTTGATGAAGCTTCAGAAGTAGTTAAAGCTTCATCTCTGTTCACTACTCATACCCCGGTTCCTGCAGGACATGATTCCTTTTCTGAAGATATGCTCAGGACTTATATTCCGCATTATGTAGATCGTTTGAATATCAGCTGGAAAAAGTTTATGGGATTGGGACGTTATGACGAGAATAACACGGGGGAGAAATTCTCAATGAGTTTGCTGGCACTTAAGCTTTCACAGGAGGTGAATGGTGTAAGTGAAATCCATGGACGAATTAGCAGGGAAATGTTTGCAAGTCTTTATCCGGGATATTATCCTGAAGAATTACACATAGGACATGTTACCAATGGTGTTCATTATCAGACCTGGACGGCAAAACAGTTCGTGGAATTATACAAAAATGAGTTTGAACAGAATTTTCAGGATGATCATTCAAATGCAGAATTCTGGAATAAGATACATAATGTTCCATCAGAAGATATCTGGAAGATAAGAATGGAACTTAAAGAAAGACTTATAAAGTTCTTGAAAGTAAGGATCTCCGAGGAAATGACTGCACGCCAGGACGCGCCCAAGCTGGTTGTTAAAGCTGTGGAGTCATTGGATCCATCAAAACTGACAATAGGCTTTGCCCGCAGATTTGCAACCTATAAAAGAGCACACCTGTTGTTTAATAATCTTGAAAGATTATCAAAAGTGTTAAATAATCCTGAAATGCCTGCCCAAATTATATTTTCAGGAAAAGCACATCCTAACGATAAAGCCGGACAGGATTTAATAAAGCGAATAATTGAGATCACAAAACAAGATGAGTTTATTGGAAAGATCTTCTTCATTGAAAACTATAATATGAATATAGCAAGCTTATTGGTTCAGGGAGTGGATATTTGGCTTAATACACCAACACGCCCCCTTGAAGCATCAGGAACCAGTGGGGAAAAAGCATTGATGAACGGAGTGCTGAATTTCAGTGTGCTTGATGGCTGGTGGGCAGAAGGATACCGGAAGAATGCAGGATGGGCGATAAAGGAGGAAAGAACATACGAGAACCAGCAATTTCAGGATGAGCTTGATGCGGAAACAATTTACAATATCCTGGAAGATGAAATAATACCACTGTATTATAAAAAAGACGAAAAGAATATACCTCATGATTGGATAGGTGATATTAAAAACAGCCTTTCTGAAATTGCACCTCATTACACCATGAAAAGAATGCTGGATGAATACTACAGAAAGTATTACAGTAAACTTCTGATCAATGGACGCTTAATGATAAAAGATAATTACAGGAAAGCAATTGAGCTGGCAAACTGGAAGAATGATGTCAGGTCGAAATGGGATAATGTTGAACTTAAGAGCATGAAGGTGCCGGATACTGATAAGACAAAGTTGAAAATGGGTGATGTGTTTATGGCAGAGATTAAAATTGACACAGATGGTATCGCACCGGAAAATATTGGTGTTGAAGTTATTTTTGGTAAACGAGCATCAGCAACTCCTCCAAACCCCATTTTTATCAAACAACTTAAATTGGTAAAGAACCAAAAGAAGATAGCCATATACCAGTGTGAATTTCCAATAGAATATTCAGGAATGCTTGATTATGTTTTCAGGATGTATCCTCAGAATGAACTGCTGGCGAGCAGACAGAGTTTGAATCTTGTGAAGTGGCTTTAAGGGATTGCTGATTTCTTATTCCATATTGTGTGTGTATAATTTGGAGATTTTATGTAAGTTTGAAAAAAAAAACAATAAACAATGAAACTATTAGAAGGAAAAACCGCACTCATTACAGGTGCTGCCCGAGGTATAGGAAGAGCAATTGCACTTGAATATGCAAAACAGGGAGCAAATGTTGCTTTTAGCGACCTGAATATTGATGATAATGTAAAAAGCCTTGAAGAAGAATTAGAAGAAATTGGTGTTAATGGAAAAGGATATGCATCTGATGCTTCATCGCTGGAGAGCAGTGAAAAACTTGTTATTGATGTTATTGATGATTTTGGAAGAATTGATATCCTTGTTAACAATGCAGGTATAACCAGAGATGGCCTTTTGATGAGAATGACAGAGCTGGATTGGGATCTTGTTTTAAAAGTAAACCTTAAATCGGTATTTAACCTTACCAAAGCCGTTCAGAAATTTATGCTGAAGCAAAGGAGTGGCTCGATAATAAATATGAGTTCTGTTGTGGGTGTTAATGGTAATGCCGGACAATCAAACTATTCTGCCAGTAAGGCCGGGATCATTGGCTTTACCAAATCCATTGCGCAGGAACTTGGCTCCAGGAATATAAGATGTAATGCGATAGCTCCGGGATATATTGAAACAGAAATGACTGCTGCTCTTGCAGATGATGTAAGGGATGCATGGATAAAAACCATTCCACTGCGCCGTGCCGGTACTCCTGATGATGTAGCCAGAATCTGTGTATTCCTTGCCAGCGATCTTTCTGATTATGTAAGCGGACAGGTGATTTCAGTTTGCGGAGGAATGTCTACCTAAAGAAATTCAGAATAACGAATAACGAAAAAGGAATTCAGAAATAGCCCCTCCCTGCTAGCAGGGAAGGGTTGGGATGGGTAAAACTATACTAAATATCATGCAAACCCGTTGGCTTAGCAAATACAACGAAATACGAATCATAAACTACGAACTATCTTGAATTTTAGCTTAATTACCGGTCTGCCAGTTTGGTTTATATTAGTTTGCATTCTACTTGCTGTGATCTATTCTGCTATTCTCTATTTCAGGAATAAAAGAGATGAATATCCATTATGGCTTACCAGGATTCTTGCTGTGATCCGCTTTCTTGCAGTTCTGATAATTTCATTTCTGCTTTTATCTCCATTAATTAAGATATCTAAAAAAAATGTAGAGAAACCCATTATCGTGTTTGCGCTTGATAATTCAACTTCAATGAATTATGCAGATATTGACAGTGGAATATTTGATGAAATGAATAGTCTGATAGCTGGATTGACAGACTATGATGTATATCTGTATTCCTTTGGAGAAGAAGTAAGCATCATTAATGATAATATCCTGGATACCAGCAAGCTTAATTTTGATGAGAAATATACTAATATAACTGACATCCTGGAGGAAATCAACAATAGTTTTTATAACAGGAATGTTGGGGCTGTGATATTAGCATCTGATGGTATAGTAAACCGCGGTATTGATCCTTTATACATGCAGGAAGAATTTCCATTTCCCTTATATACTCTTGCATTTGGAGACACTATTGTGAAAAAGGATGTAAAGATCAAATCCATTAATCATAATGCCATTGCATATAAAGGGAATGATTTTCCGGTCGAAGTTGTTTTTCAGTCAGATCATTGTGAGGGAGAAATCTTGAAACTTTCGATAATAAAAGATGGAAAGATTATTTCAAAAGAAAATATATCAATAAACAGCAACAGGCAATCTGGTGATATGAGACTAATGTTGTCTGCAGAAGATGAGGGAATTACAAAGTATACTTTCATATTTGATGATATTGATGGTGAGGAGAATTTACTGAATAACCGGAAAACAATATTTATAGACATCCTGGATGAACAAATGAATATTGCTATAGTTGCAAATTCTCCCCATCCTGATATATCTGCCATAAAAGATGCAATAAATTCCAATTACAGTTATACCGTTGAAGATTTTCTTATCAATGACTTTGATCAGGTACTGGATAAATACAATCTGTTGATCTTTCATCAGATACCATCAAATAATTCGGTATCAGTTCAATTAGCCAATAAACTGAGAAATTCAGAGATCCCTGTATTATTTATTGTTGGTGCACAAACAAACCTTAGTATTTTCAATAACCTTAATCTGGGTTTAAATATTGATCCAACGCCAACTGCCGGAGTTAATGAAGCACAACCAATATATAATGAGTTCTTCAGCTATTTTACAATAAGTGAGAAAGCAAAGGAATTATTAGGTAGGTTCTCCCCTTTGTATACTCCTTTTGCTAATTATAATATTTCAATAGAAGGAGAGGTGTTATTCTTTCAGAAAATTGTGGGAGTTGAGACTTCAAATCCTTTGATATTTTGTGGCAATGATGTTGACAGAAGGCTTGCTTTTATATGCGGAGATGGAATCTGGAGATGGAAATTAATGAATTATCTTATTTCTCAGGATCATGACGCTTTTAATGAAATTATTAATAAAGTAGTTAAATTCCTGGCTTTGCAAATGGATAAACGTCAGTTTAGAGTTATACATGAGCATCAGATTGCTGAAAATGAAAAGGTGATTTTCAGAGCGGAGCTGTATAACGATATTTATGAAAGTGTTGCAGGAAAGGAGATTGATCTTACACTTTCTAATGAAGAAGGGCAGGAGTTCAGCTATCAGTATAGCTCTCTTGAAAATGGCTATTTTCTTGATATGGGAATATTAAGCCCAGGGAAATATACTTTTAGTGCAAAAACAACTTTAGGAGATAAGATCTTTGAAGACAGAAGTGAATTTTCCGTGTTGCCCGTTATTATTGAAAGAGTGAATACAGTAGCAGATCATCGGCTTTTATATAAACTGGCATCGAATAAGCAGGGAAAAATGTACTATCCAGATAATATCAATTTATTGTTTGATGATATTACAAAAAGTGAACAGATCAAGCCTGTTATTTATGCCCAAAAAAGATACACGGACCTGATAGATATTCCATGGGTGCTGATTTCGATAATTATATTGCTTGCTGCAGAATGGTTGATGCGGAAGTGGGGCGGAAGCTATTAAGAATTAAGAAATAAGAATTAAGAAATAAGAATTAAGAATTGGGTGCGTCCCGTAAGCTTTAATTACTTTATTTACTAAAATAAACTTTAATAAGCACCCCTTTGTAATTTCACTATTGTAATTTGTAATTTGCCTGGAATTTGTAATTTATAATTTGTAATTTTCAACATATGGTTTCATTCTTTTTCTACACAATACTTGCAATTCTTGTTTTCGAATATCTTTTGGAGCGCATCCTGGATTATTTAAACGGGAAGCACTGGTCGCCTACGGTTCCTCATGCATTAAATGATATTATTGATGACGAAAAGTACAAGAAGTCAATGCTTTATTTCAAGGATAAACAGAGGTTCTCTTTTGTAGTTAGCACCATGTCTTTCCTTGCCATGCTGGCCATGATCATTTTTGGCGGATTTGCCGTGGTGGATAATTTTGTAAGAGAATACACCAGCAATCCGATACTAATGACCCTGTTCTTTTTTGGATTACTGGGTCTTATAGCTGATATCCTTTCCACACCATTTTCGGTGTATGGTACATTTGTGATAGAGGGAAAATATGGATTTAACAAAACCACTGTTAAGACATTCATCCTGGATAAGCTAAAAGGGCTTGCTCTTGGAGCTATAATCGGAGGTGGTTTGCTTGCACTCATTGTATGGATATACGAGTCGACAGGAAACTGGTTCTGGTTAATTACCTGGCTTGTTATTACTGCCTTCATGATCTTTATGACCATGTTCTATTCAAACCTGATAGTGCCACTTTTCAACAAACAAAAGCCATTAGAGGAAGGAGAACTGAGAGATACTATTGAAAATTTTGCTAATAAGGTTGGCTTTAAGTTGAAGAATATTTATGTAATAGGTGGCTCAAAAAGATCAACAAAGGCGAACGCTTATTTCACAGGATTCGGAGCTAAAAAGCGTATTGTACTTTATGATACTTTGATAAATGACCATGACAATGATGAGCTTGTCGCAGTGCTGGCACATGAAATAGGTCATTATAAAAAGAAACATACTCTTAAGGGTATGATACTTTCTATTTTGCAAAACGGATTAATGCTATATATCCTTTCTGTTTTTTTGAAAAATCCTGCTATGGCAGAAGCTCTAGGTGCTAAAGAAAATAGCTTTCATATGGCTATATTAGCATTTGGAATACTATACAGTCCGTTGTCGTTGATACTGGGATTGCTGGGTAATATTCTATCCAGGAAATATGAATTTCAGGCAGATAGTTTTGCTGCTGTGAATTTCAACGGAAGCTCTCTTGCAAAAGCCCTTAAGAAGTTAAGTGTTAACACACTGAGTAATTTAAGGCCACATCCTGCCTATGTGTTTTTCCATTACTCACATCCACCATTGTTGAAACGACTGGAAGCATTGGAGAAATAAGGTTCTCGCAGATTGCGCAGATAAGAGAAGAGTTCTCGCAGATCTCACTGATAAACATCGGAAATTTCTGTTCCTGTTTTTGTTTTATATCTTCGAAGC
>CAZDWF010000137.1:0-8825 GCA_964508895.1 uncultured Bacteroidales bacterium | reverse complement strand
ATCACAAAACAAAGAGCAGTACCGGGAACTGTAGAAAATATTTCGGGGATAGTGGTTTTGATAGTGTAATTCACAAAAGGGTAAAGTTCACGACCAACAATGCCGGACTTTATGGCCCTGTTGTAGATCATTTTGATCGTTTTCATGTAAACAGCAATTGAGTTAATGGTATTTCCATTACCCAGGCAATAATTCTCGAAACGCTGTAAGAATGTATAATTTAATTGTTCAAAGGTGATATCTTTTTCGTTCAGGAACTTCTTTACTAAGCGCAAAACGGAGTTTACAGACTGGGCATATCCCATTCTTCCGGCAGTCTTCAACTCCTCAATTAGCGATTCTGTAAATTGGTAAAAAGTTTCTTCACTTCGTTTATTGGCGATTCTGTTCTTAAGATCGACCACAGATAAACGGTTGATTTCGCCAGTATCTTCAAGCTTGTTGATTATGTCTTGAGCCTGGATCTTCTGTTTTTGTATCCATTTATTGAGTCTGGAAATACTGGAAACCTCTTTGTAAGAAGAAAGAACCTGGCATTTTTCTTCATCCCAATCATCTTCTTTTAAGGAATATCCTAATGGAATGGATGTGCTCTTTCTAAAATGTATGATTCTCAAACAAAGAGGATATGTTTTATCGGATTTTTCTCGACGTGTATCCAGGATTATTCTTACATTCGTACTCATCTGTTCATTAATTTTGCTTGCAAGGTACAAATAATTTGCAAGCGATTTGCAAGCAAACAATGAATTTATCCGAACTAACCCGAATCTATAAATCCTTTAATAGCGTACTATACAGGGGCTTAGATTTTTATTGATTCGAAAGAATTCATAAAAACAGTGACTGGCAGTCAAGAGGTCATCGGTTCGACTCCGATATGCTCCACCTCCGCCCGCTGAAGTCAATGCCAAAGGTATTGCGAAGGCGGGCAGTTTCTATTTAAGCCAATATCAATGCATAATGAAATGGCAAGCTGTTTCAATACATGAGGACATCAACTTCTTAAACGAATAAAATCTCTCTGAATTTATACATTTCCAAAACTTGTTTTTCCTTCCTAAACAACACAATATCTGCTCACCACAGCTCTAATAAATTTTATACTGGTTATTCATCAAACCTCAGAAACCGAATCCAACAACACAAAAAAGGAAGAGTTAAATTTACATGTAAAAGGCTTCCTATAACATTAATTTCTTATACTGCTTTTGATGACAAATATAGAGTGATTTTTACATCTTCATGGCCCATTCCTTCACTAATTAAAGCAATTGAAACACCTTCATGCTTAGCGATAGTAGCCTGGAAATGTCTTGCAACATAGCTTGTGAGATTGGTTTCAATTCCACTTGACTGGCATTAGTTTAAAGCAGAAATTATAAACTTTCAATATAGGTATTTAATTCACCAGCATTTTCAAGACCAATCTTTTTTGCTAGCCTTTGCCTTGCTCGTTTTACACCATCATATGAAATTCCCATTAAATATGCAATTTCCTTTTGTGAGAAACTTAGCTTAAGAAAAACCAACTGGCGTTTATCCCCTTCTGATAAATTATTATAATCTCTTATATTTTGGCAGAATAATGGATATATTTCATTAAAAGCTCGAGTATATTTTTCCCAATCTTCATCGGTTAATATTCGTGTTTTTCTTAGCATCTGAACTTTTTGAGCCATGTACTCCTGCTCATTGATAATGCTAAGGTTTTTTATATCCATTTCCAGCTCTTCAATAAAAGCACTTTTCTTATGAAGGCTTGCTACAACTTCTTTAAGTTCCTTTTCAGCCATTTCTATTCGATAATTTGCCAGCTTTGACTTGGCATCTGATAATGCTTTTGCATTTTGTAACTTTAAGCGTCGCCTGTTTATTAAAAGGACAATAACTGAGCTTATAAATATGATACTAATGATGATACTTGCTGCTATTCCATATACAAAACGTCTTTCTTCTTTTAAAATCTTGATCTTATTAACCTTTTCACTAAGTGAATACAATGTTTCAAGTTCAGCAACCTTTTCATTATAGCCCAAGGCAATAAGGCTGTCATTCAATTCATGATATTCAAAATAATTCAAATAAGCATTCTTATAATCTTCATTCTTCACAAAATAATCAGAAATATTATTATAAGCATCTGCCAAATTTTGGCTAAGTTTAAGAGAATCTGCAAGTTGAATTGCCCTTCTATAATATTTTATGGCGATATTGTTTTGCCCTGACATCTGATATCCTCTGGCAATTTTTCCATATACCAATATTAAAGCCGGGTAGTTGTTTGATTCCTGAAAAAATAAAGAATTTTGCTTATATATATTAATACCTTTTATATAGTCTCCTATCTCAAACAATAAACCACCCAAATTACTTCTACATACAGCAATATTAAATCTATTTGCATACTGTGCCGTATCCAAAAGAAGATGCATTTTTAATGAATGTCTCCAATAATATTCTGCACTATCAAAATCATTACTAGCTTTAAATATATTTCCAAGATTTCCTTTTGCTATTATTTCAATAGGTTTAAATTTTACGTTAATCGCTTTTTTATAGAACAATTTTGCTTTCTCCTTATTATTCATTAACTCATAAGTATTGGCCAGTTCAAAATAAGCAACTGCTGCAAGTGTATCACTATTGACTCTTGCCCAATCTATGGCTTTATAGCTTAAATTGATCGCACTATCATATAAACCATCCTCCCGAAATATAGCAATCTTGAGTAACTGACTTGATATCACTTTTCTTACCATATTTTCTGTTTCATATCCTTTTATTGCTAAGTCAACAAAAAATAAGGCACTATCATGATCATGCAAGTAATAATATCTACCAATTTCACGAAGAATCTCTGCCTTTTCCAAACCTTTACTGCTTAACAGACTATCTTTCAAACTTTGAACATTAGTTCCGCTTAGTGAACAATAAGCTAATAGGAAGTATGCAAAAAGAAGATACTTTTTCATTTATGTATATTAGTAATATGTATTAACAATCAAACAAAACTACATAAAATGTATAATATTCATAATTAGCTTTATAACACTATAGTTGTTCGCTCTATAATTTTTGTTACCCAAGCTGTTACCCGCCGTTATTTAGACCGTTTCAATATAAAATATATTTTTGCTTTGGGGAAAATCTTATGCCCTGTTTATGAGCATCTTAGAAACCATGATGTATTACAAAAAATTACTTGCATTGGAAACAAAATACGTATTTCATAAAAGAAACCAGAGTACAAGGAATAATCAAAAGTTTATAACACAATTACAATAAATTGATAAAACAAATAATTGACAACCATGAAAAAACTTATTACATTAATCATAGTGGCGGTCCTGGCCTTTACAACACAGGCACAGGATATAACTAATAAACTTAGTGCTACAGGAAGCTTCAAAATCATTGACAATTCTGATATAGAATTTTTTAGTTTGTCTCATCAAGGGATAGGATATCTTGGGGATGGGAGCACAGGATATGCAGGTTCAAGAACACTAAACCTTTTAGGAAATAATGGCTCTGGTGGGTTATCCATAAGTTCCTATTTAGGCAGTGGTTTCAATGCAAGGTCCAGAATCGAATTTTATACAAATGATGGATCAATAGGATCCTTAAATACAGCAACAGATGGCGACCCAATTGGATGGTTAAATTATTTTGGTTATAACGGGAGCTCGTGGAGTCAAGGTGCAGAGATAACTGTTCAAGTTGATGGTAGTGTTTCCGGTAGCAATATTCCTATGAGTATTGAATTTGTAACTAATAATGGGACAACCAATGCTATAAAAATGACAATTAAAGCTGATGGTACAGTAAATATCGCTGATTTAGCAGGAAGCTATTCTGGTGGACAGGCTTATGTTGTTGTAAATGATGCAGGTGACTTAAGTGGACAAGATGCAGCACCAAGCAAATCTTTAGGCAACGAAATCCAGCAACTAAAAGAAGAAAACGCAGCCCTTAAAGCCGAAATGTCAGAACTGCGTAAAATGATTGAAGTGTTAATGAATGAGAAGTAAAATTTAACATTAAAATCATGAAAAAGTATTTATTAATATTTACAATAATAGCAGCTCCGTGGTATCTAAGTGCGCAAACAATGGATATTGGTACGGGCACAGTGACAACTATCGGGGTTGGGGCATCTATGAATATTGGTACTGCTGCTTCTCCGGGAGATGTTACAAATACATCAAATACTGGTCTTATAGTTGAGTCAAGCTCTTCAGGAACAGGTTCCTTAATTTGTAGCGGTACGCCAAATGCAACGATTGAGCGTTATATTGATGAAAATGCCTGGCATCTTGTAACTCCTATAACCGATCCTTCAAATGCAAGTGATTTCTATCTGGGCGGAGTTGATCGCTCATGGTTAGCATATTATGATGAAAGTGATGATAGCTATAACTATATAATAACTATAGATACTGCATTAACCAGACCCTCAGGCTTTTCATATTGGATTGAAACAGCACAGGGTGCACAAACAATTCAATTCACTGGTACATTAACAGGAGCAGATGTTACCGCTGCATTAGCCAAAAGTAGTAATGGCTGGAATTTAATTGGAAACCCATTCCCTTCGTCACTTGAATGGGCTACTTCCTGGTCAACCGGAACAAGTGGTACAGCTTATGTTTGGGATAATAGCGGTGGTGGAAGCTATTTATATTATAATGGTACAAGTGGAACTTTAACTGATGGGATAATTCCTTTAGGACAGGGATTCCTGGTTCAGGCATCTTCAGCGGGAAATTTTACTATTCCCTCAACAGCCCGTATACATAACCACTCCAATGAATTTTATAAATCAGCCAATGCTGTTGTTGGTAATCTTACAACATTTATACGTATTGATCTGGATGACGGCTACTATGGCAATACTGTCTTTGTAGGTTTTCCAGACTTTGGAACCAGCAATTTTGATATTAGTGGTGATGCTACAAAACTTTATTCATCAACAGAAAACATTCAGTTTTTTGCCATTGAAAATGAAGCCGAGCTTTGTATTAATGCCAATGCTCCTATTACAGAAGGTGAAAGTAAAACCGTTCCTTTAAACCTGGTTCAGGTAACTGATGGTGTTTATACTATGGTCTTTTCGGATCTTGATCAATTATCAAATATTTCTATTACACTTGAAGATATTAAAACGGGTAACACTCAGGACATAAGAATAACGCCCACATATTCATTCAATGCTTCAGGTAATGATAACCCTGAGCGTTTCCTTCTGCACTTTGCATGGTCACCTGAAATCATTGATGATAATGATAATGAAGTTGATTCAAATGTTAAAATTTATGCTTACGGAAGTACAATTTATATAAATAGTAAAGGGAAAGCATTAAATACAATTGGTGAACTAAGTATATATGATGTTTACGGGCGTATAATCCTGAATCAACAAACAAATGGGTCACCAACAGAAAGTGTAATGCTTAACCAAAGTAATTCATACGTAATTGTAAAGGTCATTGTAGCAGGCAGGGTTTATATAGAAAAGGTATTCATTAAATAAAAGGCAAACATGAAAAAGATAATTACTAAACTAATAAAGGTATATATACTAATTCTTATGGTTTCCTTTGCTCATTCAATGGAAGCACAAACTCCCCCTTCAACTCCACCAGGAGGAGCTGCCGGTACTGGTAATAATTCCGACAACAGTCAAGGTGGCAGAGCCCCAGTGGGTGGTGGGCTCATCATACTACTTGGACTTGGGGCTGCTTATGGTGGTCGTAAACTCTATAAGATGAAAAAAGAGGCTTTGGCGGAGAAGTAGGGAATTGAAATTAATATTAAAATAATAATGAAGATGATAATGAAAAAATTGATTTTTACTACAATTGCAGTTTTTGCATTATCTCAGTTTGAAGTACAAGCGCAAAATGAAGTTAAAAACAAAGATTTTGGAATAAGAGCCGGATGGCAAATATCCATAACCATGAACGATGGTGAGCAAGTAGGGGGAAACCTTAACACTTTTTATGTAGGTGTTTATGGCGACCGATCATTGGGAGGTTATGAATCTTTATTTTACCATGGTGGGTTGGAATATAATACCGGAGGATGGAGAAGGGATGATAATAATTATAGAAAAATTCATTATTTAAATGGACCAGCGGCATTAAAAGTAAAATTAGGACCTGTTAGACGTAAATCATGGGAATAGAAATGCTTCCCTTCAAGTGGGGACTGGGATATCATTTTAGTTAGAAAATAAAAACATCAATATTTATTGACAATATTAAAACTGAGAATTTCCATTCACAAAAATCTTAGCCGTATAGGATTGGCCTCCATTATAATATAATTTCAGGAAATAAATTCCATATTTATCAGGTAATGAAATTTTGCAGGTCTTATCATTAACTTTTTCAATAGTGAGATACCTGGCAAGCTCTTTCCCGTTTATATTATATAAGCTTGCCGAAACAGGAGGCTGTTCATTATTTATATAAACGTACTTTCCGGCCGGATTTGGATATATTGTTGGCTCTGTGCTAAAATTATTATTAATACTTACAGGCAAACTTACCAGCGACTCTTCTGACACAAGAACAGGCTCCCTGTCAGAATTGTAGTACATCTGTTTAAAGCTGTCAATATCATCGGATGAATATGAGAACATATCTTCCAGCCACTTTTCCGTTACTGTCTGGTAATGGATTATCGTCTTCACCGTCAGGGCTTCGTTAATTCCAATAATAGGAATATGATAATGCACTATATCTTTCCCGCTTCCTTCAACCTGGTTTAGTTTATTGAAGTCCTGATCGATTAAGGCTTCACCAACTATCTCCACTGTATCATAGCTTTGGTGGTATGTTGTAAATCCTAAAGGAGGCAACCTATTATCCTTTAACTGAATAAAAGCCTGTTCAAGAATAGTTGTAGGCTCATAATTCACATTACCCATTACCAATTCGTAAATCTGTACCTGTGATTCCTCATTGATCACATTATGGTGTAACTCATATTCATCGTCTTCACCAATAAGGCTGTAATCCGAATTCATCTTTCCGCTGTGAAATACAGTATCATTCGAAGCCGTTGTAACAACAAGCTCCACAAATGCACGCCTGCTGGGATAAGCCGTCGGGAACTTATGCCCTGACAGGTTTTGTAATGCCAGGTCAATAAACAATGTATCTTCTGTTCTGGAATGTTCATAAAGAGTTACTTCAAGTGATTTTTTCTGTAGCATTCTGTTTGCCCTTGCAATGGTAGAATCTAATTGTACATCTGTGGCTGTAACACCAAGTTCGTTAATATTTTCCTTAAGTATTTTCAGCATAAAAACATTGGCACCTGCCAAATGATGCTGTCCGAATGGAGATCTCCCCTCAAGCCATGGTGGCATGTTGCTTATCACAACAGCATCATTTATTCTTGGTACATGACAGCTCTGGCACGATATATCGTTATCAGAGAAGCTGGAGTTGAGCCACTCCTGGTAAACAGCCTGCTCCACGAATTCAGTACCTGTGGGGGTACCATTTAAGTCCACGGTATTAGTAATAAGAGTATGGCATGATGCACATAAGCCCGATTCAAATATCTGTTGTCCGTATTCAGGTGTATATCCGGTATGATTAACCATGGGATTAGCAAAGGAATTTTCGTAAGGGCCCCATATTTTTTTATCAGTACCAATTTGCATTTCTCCTGAAAAGTTACCAAGCGATTCCTGTTTGATCTGGTGGCATAAGGTGCATGATACACCATCAAGAGCCAGTGAATCATTTTTCATTTCAGCAATTGAGTATAAGCTTTGACCGATATGATGCGCATTGAGATTGCCAAGAGGAGCATGGCAGCGGGTACAAACATCTTCGAGCACTTCTGCATGTGCCGGATTTACCAAAGATTCATGGCTCACTTTGGCCCTCCAAAAAGGGTCTCTTGCCGCATTAGCCATCATAGTAGAACGCCAGTCAGCAATTATGCTAACTGACTCACCCTGTGCATTTACCTGGCTATTGTGACACATCAGACATTCACCGGATCCGGCAAACAACTCATTATATCCTTCAGGTAAATTATTCCTGTGAGCATCATCGTTTCGTGTGCAAATATTTTCTTCAATTAAGTTTTCTTCTGCCGGAATCAAAACAAATGATGCTGTTATTGCCAAAATTGCAATTAAAGTAATTAAATATAAAAACCTCACAGTAAAATATCTTTTAGGATTATAAGATAAGTAACAATCTAATTAGAAAATTGTTACTAAAAGGTATTGACTTATGAATTACAGCTAAAAAATAATACCCACAAATGTATTTTTTCCGTTTTCAACTATCCGTTTTTATAAAATCGTAGATTTGAATTATAACTCAAAGCCTTCATCAAACACTTCCAGTATCCGGTTTTCAGAATCAAGTATCAAGAAGCTGTTAATCAGCGGCGTACAATCATTATAAAATGATGTTTTTCATATTCATCAATCAGCAATTTTCGATCTTGGCACAGTTTTCGCCATAAGATATGCAGTCGATTTAATGAGATCTGCATAACATTAAACCATTTAGTTCTTTCTTTTCATGCATTTATTTCATAAATTAGAACATTGAAACTGAAGCTAATACTTCCCTTACTAAACCCTACTACTATATCTATAAAATATTATTATACAGATATCAATAAAATTGGAATTAACCTTAAATCCTTAAATTATGAAACGTAGAACAACACAATTCGCATTTATGGTAATGATTTTTGCTGTAACTGCATTCGCATTTCAAAGCTGTAAATCAAAAAAAGACGCAGCTAAAGCACCAACAGATGAGGTATTAATAGAAGTGTAT
>CAZDWF010000136.1:0-9062 GCA_964508895.1 uncultured Bacteroidales bacterium | reverse complement strand
TTTCCTTGCTCTTGATAAGATTACCCTGATATTATTTATACTTAATCCTGAAACAATATCAAAAATAATGCTCTCTCTCTGCGTCATTTTTATGGCATCAGGGATGATGGCACAAAACAAACTGTTGGGTGTCATAGAGGAATACAGCGATCTTGAAAAATCTGATTATGTTAAAGTTAATGCTGAAGATATTGAACTGGATGCGGATACAGATGACAAGATTGCCTACTTGATTAATAGCCTTGAAACTATCAGGGTACTTGAAATTGAAAAGGATAAAAAGGCATCTGCTGCATTATACCAGAAAGCCATTAAAATTCTATCCATGGAGCCGTTTACTGAAATAATCTCTGTAAAAAGTGAAGATGAAACGGTAAAAGTTTTTGTAAACCAGGAAGGTGATGATAGAATCCTGGAATCTGCATTACTTGTTAAGGAGGGTAAGTCTGCCACTATTATTTATATGAAAGGAGATTTTAATTTGAGCAAAATTGGAGGGTTCGGACATGTTCTTAGCGGTGAAATGATGAAGAATATTAAAGTGCATGGAGAATATGTTTTTAATAAGCACTGTGAAGAGCACCATAAATAGAATTAATATCTTTAATTGTGACGCATAACGCGTCACGGGAAAGAAAGAATGATGAAATAATATAATATTAGCCCCACTCTTTAGCTTGGGGCTAATTGTTTTTTCCGGCATCTGGCATCCGGCATCCGGCATCCTGAATCCTGAATCCAATAACAGAATTAATATTGCTTTTATTTAATATTTGAATTTGCTCGTTAACTGCACCTTGGGTGCATGTTTTTTTGTATTTTTGCCGTTTTTAATTGATTAGGATAAATTATGGAAATTCCGAGCAAATACAATCCTGCAAATACGGAAGATAAGTGGTACAACTACTGGATGGAAAAAGGTTTCTTCAGGTCAGTGCCTGATGAAAGAGAGCCTTACTGCATAGTGATCCCCCCGCCAAATGTCACAGGTGTCTTGCATATGGGACATATGCTTAACAATACTATCCAGGATGTGTTAGTCAGAAGGGCCAGAATGCAAGGGAAGAACACTTTGTGGGTGCCCGGAACTGATCATGCCTCAATAGCTACCGAAGCAAGAGTTGTTGCTCAGCTTAAAGCCCAGGGTATTGAAAAGGCGGATCTTTCAAGGGAGAAGTTTTTAGAGCATGCCTGGGAATGGAAAGAGAAACACGGCGGCATCATCCTGGAACAATTAAAAAAACTGGGAGCTTCCTGTGATTGGGAACGGACCCGCTTTACTATGGATGAAGCCCTGTATGAATCAGTGATCGATGTTTTTGTTGATTTGTACAACAAAGGTTTGATATATCGCGGTGTTCGTATGGTGAACTGGGATCCCAAAGCACTTACAGCAATTTCTGACGAGGAAGTTAACTATAAAGAAGTTGATTCAAAGTTGTATTATGTAAGGTACAGAGTTGTGGGAACAGAGAATGATGATAATGATGATCCCAACAACTGGGTGATTATTGCAACTACACGTCCGGAAACCATTTTAGGTGATACTGCTGTCTGCGTTAATCCTTCTGATGAAAGATTCAAATACCTTCATGGAAAACAGGTTTATGTTCCTCTTGTAAGCAGAGCTGTTCCAATCATTATTGATGAATATGTTGATACTGAGTTTGGTACTGGAGCACTTAAAGTTACACCCGCTCATGATATTAACGACTATAAGCTGGGAATTAAGCATAAACTTAAGATCATCGATATTTTTAATGAGGATGGTACACTTAACGAAAGTGCTGAGTTATTTATAGGTGATGATAGGTTTGATGCAAGAGATAAGGTCGGGAAGGATCTTGAAGAAAGTGGAAACCTGGTGAAAATAGAGAATTATATAAATAAGGTTGGATATTCTGAAAGAACTGAAGAGGTAATTGAACCCAAGTTGAGTTTGCAATGGTTTATGAAGATGGATGATTTGGCAGCTCCTGCTCTTGAGGTTGTGATGAATGACACTGTTAAATTCCATCCTGCGAAATTTAAAAACACATATAAGCACTGGATGGAGAATGTAAGGGATTGGTGCATTTCTCGTCAGCTCTGGTGGGGACAAAGGATCCCTGCTTACTATACTCCTGATGGTGATTATGTTGTAGCGAAAAGTAAAGAGGAAGCTCTGGAAATTGCAAAAGAGAAATTCAATCTTCCGGATCTTAAGTTTGAGGACATGAAACAGGATGATGATGTACTGGATACATGGTTTTCTTCATGGCTTTGGCCAATAAGTGTATTTGATGGCATTCGCTATCCTGATAATGAAGACATCAAATACTATTATCCAACTAACGATCTGGTTACTGCACCAGAAATACTCTTTTTCTGGGTTGCTCGTATGATCATGGCAGGACTTGACTATAGAAAAGATATTCCATTCAAGAACGTTTATTTAACAGGAATCGTAAGAGATAAGCTTGGTAGAAAAATGTCGAAATCCCTTGGCAACAGTCCTGATCCAATAGAGCTTATGAAGAAATTTGGTGCGGATGGTGTCAGAGTGGGTATGCTATTGACTTCTCCTGCAGGAAATGACCTTCCGTTTGATGAGGTATTATGTGAACAGGGAAGAAATTTCAGCAATAAGATTTGGAATGCATTACGCCTTGTTAAAGGATGGAAAGTTGATGAAAATTCAGAACAACCTGAGTATTGTAAAACAAGCGTATCCTGGTTTAACGCAAGAATGAATGAGGCATTGAAGAAACTGGATGATCATTATTCAAAATACAGGATATCCGATGCTCTGATGCTTGTTTATAAATTGATCTGGGACGATTTCTGTTCCTGGTATCTTGAAATGATCAAGCCAGCATATCAAAAACCTATTGATCCGATAACCCTGAAACAAACGATAGAGATCTTCACCAAATTGATGAAGATACTTCATCCATTCATGCCTTTTATTACTGAAGAGATTTATTCTCTCCTGCAGGATAGAGATGAGGATGATAGTATAATGGTTTCAGAAATTCCTGGTTATGAGAAGTATGATAAAAATATCCTGAATGAATTCAGCCTGGCTAAAGAAGTTATAATTGCTTTAAGAACAATAAGGAAAGAAAAAAATATCCCAAATAAGGAAACTATTTCACTTATTGTGAATGAATCAACTATAAAAGATATAAACACTTCATTTGACGGAATAACTTCCAAACTCTGTAATGTTGGTAATATTAGCTATGTGAAGGAAAAACCTGTTGATGCCTTAAGCTTTCTTATAAAAGCGACTGAATATTATGTTCCTTTAGGTGGAAGTATTAATGTGGAAGTTGAAATTGAAAAGCTTAAACAGGAAATTGAATATAACAAAGGTTTTCTTGAATCTGTTAAGAAAAAGCTTGAAAATGAGCGCTTTGTAAATAATGCTCCCGAAAAAGTCGTGGAACTTGAGAAGATGAAAAAAGCTGATACGGAAGCCAAGCTTAAGGTGTTATTTGACCAGCTTAATGCGTTGAGCAGATAAATGATCCTGGCACGGATTTATGTTTTTCTGCTATTATTATATCAGAATATGTCGGGATCGAAAAGCTAAAGTATTACTGACTAAATACAAACTCTATTAAATTTGCTCCCATTTTTAAAGCATTCAGACGTGTTGCTTCTGAATCATTGTGAACTCTTTTGTCTTCCCATCCATCCCCAAGGTCAGATTCATAAGAATAGAAGCAAATAAGCCTTCCATCATGTATAATCCCAAATCCTTGTGGTGGTTTATCATCATGTTCATGGACCTTGGGTAATCCGTCGTTAAATGCATATTTCTGATGATATACAGGATGACTGTAAGGCAGTTCTATGAATTCATATTCAGGAAATACTTTTTTCATCTGAGGCCTGATATACTGATCAAGTCCGTAATTGTCGTCAATATGTAAAAAGCCTCCGGCCAGAAGGTAATTCCTCAGGTTTCTGGCTTCTGAATCAGAGAATATTACATTCCCATGACCGGTAAGATGAACAAATGGCAGATTAAATAATTCAGGACTCCCAACTTCCACTGTTACATAATCAGGATCAATGTTGGTTTTCAGATTTTCATTACAGAATTTGATGAGATTTGGCAATGATGTTGGATTTGCATACCAATCTCCGCCTCCGGAGTACTTCATTAATCCAATTTGAACATTCTCCTGTGAAAAAGCAAAATTAGCCACTAAAACAAATCCCCCAATCAACAATCCTAAAGTCCTAAATTTATCTTTCATCTTTCATCTTTCATTTTTCATCTTTCATTGATCAGATGAATGCTGTGACAAGCAGCAATACCCGCCGTTTCTGTCCTTAAACGTGATTTGCCAAGACTTATAGGCATAAACCCATTTTTTATTGCCAGCTCCACTTCTTCCTTTGAAAAATCTCCTTCAGGGCCTATCATGATCAAAACATCTTCACCTTTCTTATAAAGGTTCTTCATTCCTTTAATTACCTTATCATCTATGTAGGCTATAAATTTCTTATATCCTGAATAATCACGAGAAACAAAGTTATTGAATTTTACAAGTTCATTAATTACAGGAAAATTTGATTTTAATGATTGTTTGCAGGCTGCAATCTTGATCTTTTCAAGCCTTTCATTCTTCACGATCTTTCTTTCAGAGTGAAAGCAGCTTACTATGCTTATCGCATCAATACCAATCTCGCTTGCTTTTTCTATAAACCATTCCAGACGATCCATGTTTTTTGTTGGTGCAATAGCTATGTGAATATTGTAATTTCTTTTATCATCGCCTTCTTTCCTGGAAAAAATTCTCACATTGCATTGCCTCTTGTCTGCCCTTATAATTTCCGCTTCATAGAAAAAGCCCTTACCGTCAGTAAGATGAATAACATCACCTTCCTGTTTTCTCAATACCTTGTGAATATGACCAGATTCCCGCTCATTTAGGGTATATTCATCGCCTAAGATATTTGGAGTGTAGAAGAGGTTCATGGATTATCTTTATTTGATAATAATCCTCTCAGTAAACACTTTCTCACCAGCTTCAATCTTAAGGATATAAATACCTAATGGATAATCTCCAAGGTCGAAAGATTGAGCTTGCCCTGCATTAATATTACTGTAAGTATTTTTTATTAATAATTGACCCTGGGAATTCAGTATCTCACAATTTGCTAATTCCAGGTTTTCAAAGAAGATCAACGAAAATCTGCCATCAGAAGGGTTTGGATAAATGCTAAAGAATTCATTATCTGAATTTAAGGATTCATCAATACCTACTGAATTGGAGATCATTATATTATCGATGTAAAGGTTGTTTCCAAACTTTCCAACAGATTCAAATTTTATTTTCATGTTCTGACTTCCAGCATAAGCATTTAGGTCAATAATGTTGCAGGCTGCTCCCCATCCATTACCACACCAGTCATCTATAGTTTGTGGTGCAAAGAATTCTGTTGTTGCCGGACTAGTTGCAAAGGATCCGTTTCCATCAGGGTAACCGGTGTATATCCTTGTCCAGTTTTCACCACAATCATCAGAAATATATACGATAAGAGAATCAACCAATCCCTGTCGTTGTGAGTATGCATGCTCGAAATACAAGGAAACTTCATTCATACCACTAAAATCCATTGGAGGTGATATCATCATGTCTATTGGATGTAAGCTATAGTAATCATAGAAGTTCATCCATGCGGCCTGGTTGCCAGGAGAGTTTCCTGCCACTTCAGTAATAGCCCATGTGATTTCATAATCAGGATTGATAATTGTCCATGATCTTTCACCAAATCCAAGTTCAAAGTCTTCAGAGAAAGGAAGCGAATAACCCCCATAGATGATGTAATCAGTTTTTGTAATAGTACTTGAACCGTTATTGTTTTCAACATAAAGCGAAACTGAATATACTCCGCTTTGCGCAAATTGAACAATCGGGTTTTGAGAATTTGCATTTGTTCCTTCCTGGAAGAAAACATAATTTGGCTCGAATGTCCATTCCCAGTAATTCGGACAGTATTCAGTCTGGTCTTCAAAGTATATTATCTCAGCATCACATGTAACAAGTTCGCTGGCAGTAAATTCGGCAACAGGCATAATGTCGTCTGCTACAGTAATATATTGTGTTTTTAATATTTCATCACTTCCTGTAGGATTGGTAACCTTAAGTGTAATACTGTAGGTTCCTACCTGGTCGAAAATAATATCCTCAGGATTTGCAACAGTTGAACTGCTCGGATTCCCTCCTTCGAAGGTCCATTCCCATTCGTGGGGTACTCCCAGAGAAAGATCGGTGAAGTTTACAGCACATCCCGGAGGGATAGTAGTCTGATCAGCTGAGAAGTCAGCAGTCAGGTTGCCGAAGTACATATCAGAGCTCCATAATCCTCTGCCGTATGTACCTGCTCTGATCACATCTTCTGAAACACTGTCGTTATCGTAGAAGATATCAATTTCATTAATTGATGCATCTACAGGTAAGCCGGTATTAAACCATATCCAGTCCGTCATAGAAGCATCTTTATAGAATGCTCCGCCATCTGAACCAACATAAAGTCCTTCCTGGCTATTATTATAATATATTATGCTGCTCAGGTAAATGTCAGGTAATGTTCCAGATATGTCAATCCAGGAAAATCCTCTGTTTTCAGATTTATATACTTTATTCTGAGATGTGATGTATACTATATCAGGGTTTTCAGGATGAGCTGCTATATCTGTAGGGTCATCACCTGCAGGAAGGTAACTGCTTAGGTTTATCCAATCAGGATGTTCATCAAGGATATTATCAGAGCGGAAGAAGCTACCATCTGATCTTCCTGCATAAAAAATATTTAAATCAGCCAAAGATTGTTCAAGGTCTGACATATTTGATGAGTTGCTGCCTCCAAGATTATCAGAGATCTTTTGCCATTGGATCTGTCCTGATGATGCTTTCACATTATTACACCTCCAAACATTTTTATACCCAACGAACATTCTGTTTGCATCAACTTTATCTAACATAAATGGAGTGATCCAGGCACCACTTTCATCAATACCGAAAGCTCCGTTATCAGCTACAACAAATTGATATGAATTATTATAATATCTGGCAATACTGCCATAATATAAACTAGCATAACTGTATTCTTGTTGTTTATGGTCAATTATACATTCCATTCCGTCACCCCCACGGGTGAATACCCAACCACCACCCTGATAGGTTGAGGTTCCATTATCCTGATATCCGTTTATACAAAGGTTCTTATTAGTAGCACTTTGTCCGATACGGTAAACCTGGCTGATTGGTAATCCATCAGTAATTTCGGTCCAGCTATTACCACCATCAGCAGTCCAGTAGATGCCCCCATCATTCCCTGAATAAAGTTTTCCGTCAACCGGATTCCATTCCATAACATGAAGGTCAGCATGGACAGCATCCACGTTGCAATCTCCCCACCAGTGAGAAACTATATCCCAATTGATTCCATCATTAACAGACTTAAAACAGTTAACTCCGCCTGCAAATATTGTATTTTCATTAGCAGGATCAATAGCAATGTCAAGGTCGTACCATGCCTGCCCACCTGAACCACCATTGCATCCCCAGCTCATAATATTAGGTGAAGTTGATTTTTCAGAAAATGAAGCTCCTGAATCATCAGACTTATATATCCCTTTATAATCTTGTGAGTTACAGATCAGGAAATAAACAACTTCAGGATTGTCGTCAGTAACACCAATTACACCGCGCGCTCCTCCAGGTAATCCGGCGGTGGTTTCATTCCAGGTATTTCCTGCATCTGCTGATTTATAAAATCCACCACCTTTAGCAGCATACAGTGTAATAGGATCTCCAGGTTTAAAAACTATGTCTTTATAATTACCTGTAATTTTTTCAGACCAATTGTCGCCAAGGTCAGTAGAAATATATATTCCACCATTAGTAGCAGCATAAATAGTATTGTGATCTGAGGGATGTTGTATCAATCGTCCGACAGTCCTGTTCCCCATCCCTGTATTTGATACATTCCAGGTAACACCTCCGTCGGTGGATTTAAAAACACCCATACCGATAGCATCTCCGGCATCTCTGTCACCGGTACCAATTAATATAATATCAGCGTTATCGTAATTCACTATTATGGAAGAAACCCCAAGAGTAGGTAGGTCGTCGGTATTGCTAAACCATGTATTTCCACCATCTTCAGTCTCCCAGAGTCCGCCTGCCGGAGCACCAATGAAAATATTATCAGGATCGCTTGGATGGAAAGCCAGTGCATTAATTCGTCCTAAGCCTTTGTATCCTTTGTTGTCTCCGGGAAGATGAAAAGGCCCAAGGTTGATCCAGTCCCCGTTTGATGATTCCATGTTATCATGAGATTCTTTGTATTTCATGATTTCATTAAAGGTATGCTTGGCTGGCCGGCGAGTGCCATCAGGATAAATCCGGTTTTGCATTCGTGATTCCCATCTTTTAAAAGGTTTCCAGCCACAAGCGCGTGTTATTTCTTTATCCTTCCAGTAGGCTTCGAAAGATTCCTGAACAACATAGAAATTCACTGTTTCATCCTGCATCCATTCAATCCAATATGGATATTTGTCAGCATCAGCAGGAATATTAGTGTTTGTTTGAGCGATTAAACTATCAGTCAATGTAAAAAATGCAATAGCAATGATTACAAGAGTTAGATTTTTCATGAGTAGGTGGGTTTGAATTTGAGTACAAATATACGAAAGTCTTCTGAAAATCAGATACAAGATACATGGTGATTAAGAGATTGATCCTCTTATGTTGCATCATTATCTTCGAATTACAGTAACTATTTGTTTTGTTCAAGCTTTTTCACATGAAGTTTCAGTGCAACCACTGCCAGTCTAAAGCAGATAATGGAAACATATAATTATAATATTTCAATAAAAAATGTTTGATTTATGCAATATTTTATATATTTACGCCTTAAACCCGTTATAAATTTTTACCATTACCCGCCCAAACAATATTAATATCTTAGGTTTAAGTTATTAAGGTAATTTATTGAGAATTTTTGTTAGATAACCAACTGACGGCAGGGTATGTATTTGTTCAAGTAAATGATAA
>CAZDWF010000135.1:0-9151 GCA_964508895.1 uncultured Bacteroidales bacterium | reverse complement strand
AAGGAGGAGAATGATACGTTCATAAGCCTGCAATCGAAGAGGAGTAACAATTTCCTTTGTTTTTTTATTTACCTCTATTGATTCTCTTTTGAGATTATTTTCAAGAAAAGCCTTTATTAAAAAATAAGCCAGTCCAAACACAACAAGAGAAGGAAGTATATACTTCAGGATATCAAGGAATTCATTCATAATTATAAATTTTATAAAGACAAAATTAAATTATTAAACGACATGACCTGAATAATTTAAAATTACTATTTTTGTTCTTCTTTTAACAGAGCTAATATGAGCAAAGAAATATTATCTGAAAGATTAAAAAATATGTCTGAGTCTGAGACGCTTGCAATGACCAGGCGCAGCAGGGAACTAAAAAGTAAAGGCTTAGACATTATAAACCTGAGTATTGGAGAACCTGATTTTAATACTCCGGAGTTTATAAAAAAAGCAGCAATCAGAGCTATTAATGAGAATCATACGCATTACCCTCCTGTATCAGGATATCCTGAGTTAAGAGAAGTTATATGCAAAAAACTTAAACGAGACAACCTCCTTGATTATAAACCTGAACAGATAGTTGTATCAGCTGGTGCAAAACATTCAATTGCAAATGCACTATTAAGCCTTGTTGGCCCTGGTGATGAAGTTATAGTCCCAACCCCTTACTGGGTTTCTTACAGTGAGTTAATAAAACTTGCACTGGGAACACCTGTATATGTTAAAACTACAATTGATAACGATTTCAAGATGACGGCTGAACAGCTTGAAGCAGCAATTACACCGAAAACTAAAGTTTTACTTTATAGCAGTCCATGTAACCCAAGTGGTTCAGTATATTCAAAAGAAGAGCTAAAGAGTCTTGCTGAAGTCCTGACAAATTATAAGGATATATATATTATCTCTGATGAAATTTATGAGCTTATCAATTTCGAAAAGGAACATTATACAATTTCTTACTATAATTGCCTGAAAGATCAGGTCATACTGATTAATGGAGTTTCTAAAGGATTTGCTATGACAGGCTGGAGACTTGGCTATATGGCAGCTCCTGAGAAGATCGCTAAAGCCTGTGACAAACTACAAGGACAGGTTACATCAGGAATTAATACCATTACCCAGTATGCTGCAATTGAAGCATTAAAAGAAGACCCAAAAGATACTCCTGAAATTCAGGAAATGATTAAAACATTCAAAGAAAGAAGAGATCTTGTGCTTAAATTGCTTCAGGATATTCCCGGATTACAAACAAATATTCCAAAAGGGGCTTTTTACGTATTTCCAAATGTTTCAACCTATTTTGGGAAAAAATTTGAAGGTAATACCATCAAAGATGATAATGACTTATGCATGTATCTCCTGGAAAAGGCTGGTGTTGCCCTTGTTCCTGGAGGAGCATTTGGGGATCCAAATTGCATAAGGCTATCTTATGCTGCCTCAAAAGAAGTATTAATAAAAGCAATTGAAAGAGTTAAGCTTGCTTTAAGCAAACTCAATTAAGTTGAAATATAGGAGTAAGTGAGCATGTCGAAAAAAGAAAAATATTCTCGCCTTTTTGAAGATTTCAATAATCAGAATGTTCTGATCATTGGTGATGTTATGGTTGATGCTTACTTGTGGGGTTCTGTGGAAAGAATTTCACCTGAAGCACCTGTTCCTATAGTAGCTGTTTCAAAAAGGGAAGAACGACTTGGAGGAGCAGCTAATGTTGCTTTAAATATAAAGTCTCTGGGAGCGAATCCAATATTATGTTCTGTTATAGGTAATGATGAAAAAGGTAAAACTTTTATACAGCTGTTGAAGAAGCTTGAAATGGATACTATTGGCATTGTTAAAAGCAAAGACAGGATAACGACAACCAAGTTCAGGATAATTGGAAACAAAAATCATATGCTCAGAGTTGATGAAGAGGATTCATCAGACCTTAGCCTGGAAGATGTTGATGAGGTTATTAAAAACCTGAAAGCAATAATAAAATCAATGAAGATTGATGTAATAATTATCCAGGATTATGATAAAGGAATTTTAACTTCTAAACTGATTCCAAGAATAATCCAGCTGGCTTCCGACAATCAAATACCAATAAGTGTAGACCCCAAGAGGAAGAACTTCAGATTATATAAGAATATTACCCTCTTCAAACCTAATCTGAAAGAATTAAAAGAAGGTACAAAGACAGACTTTAACCACCAGGATATAAGAGAGATGAATCAGGTAATTTTAAAATTACAGGATACACAAAATATTAAAAATGCCCTGATAACCTTATCTGAAGATGGTATCTATATAAGTTCAAAATCAGGAAAACAAAGGTTTATCCACTCCATTCCTGCACACAGAAGAGCAATCTCTGATGTAAGTGGTGCCGGAGATACTGTTATAAGTGTGGCTTCATTATGCCTGGCACTGAATTGCAGTCCATTTGAAATAGCATCCATTTCAAACCTTGCCGGAGGACTCGTATGTGAAGAAGTAGGAGTTGTTCCTGTGAATAAGGAAAAACTTTTAAAAGAGATATCGAAATTATCGATTCCTTAAATAATATTGCTTGTTAGCATCTTCCAGAATTTACTTTTCTTCTTTTTATTGAGATACCGAACAGTTGCTTCTTTATTACTATTTTCCAAATAATCATCAATGCGTTGCTGATATTCAGAAAGGGGATCAACCAATCCCTTATCAAAAGAGAATGATGAATCATTTGTGGGTGTGGCCTGACTATTCATTTCGAGTAAAGATTTGGTAAATAATTTATACTCTTAATAACAAAATTATATCAATTGTTCGCCAAAGTCAACAGTTGAAAACTATTAATTCCCCAGGCTTTATGAACAATTAATTTATTAATTACATTATATAATGACTTCAAAAGGTCTACAATGGTTGCATAGATTATAAAATTCTTCAATCCTGTTAGGGCATTATTAAATTAATCACATTAAATATATATTTTTAGTAAGTTTGCAAATTCATATATTCTCAGATAGAATAAAATCCTTCAATCCTCGTTAACTAAACGATATATGAATAGAAGATTGAGTAAAATCACAAAGTATTTCGCAGTATTATTATTGGTATTATTTATAGCAAATAATACTTATAGTCAGAGAAGTGTAATGAACCTTCCTACTTACGATTATGCTCCCTATCACTTTGGATTTACTCTTGCAGTGAACCAGATGGGTTTTACCCTAAAGGTTAAAGATGACCTTTCAATGCTAACATACGATTCAATCTATTCACCAGATTTCTATGCTGATTCTGTAAGGATCAATAGCATTTCTGCACGACCAACCCTGGGATTTACAATCGGGATAGTGGGTAATCTGCGGTTGGGAAAATATTTCGACCTGAGGTTTATTCCATCACTTTCATTTGGAGAAAGAAGAATAGATTATAATTTTATTAGGTATAGAGGCAATAAAGCACCTACTATTGTTGAATATCAGAAAAACATAACCTCTACTTATGTTGAATTTCCCCTGTTCATTAAGTATAAATCCAAAAGGTTAAACAACGTAAGAGCCTATGTGCTTGCAGGAGGCAAATATGTGATTGACCTTGCTTCAGCCAGGGCTGAAAAAAAGCAGGAAGAAAATCAAAACACACTAGTAAAACTTAATAGAAATGATTTTCTGTTAGAGGCAGGTGTGGGTTTTGATTTCTATAATGGGTGGTTCAAATTCGGCATTGAGATAAAAATGTCATATGGCCTCACTGACATCCTGAAAAGAGAAGATAACATTTATACTGCAGGAATTGAGAGTTTAAAATCAAAAATCTGGCAGATTTCTTTTACCTTTGAATAGTTCACTGGTCACTGGTCACTGGTCACTGGTCACTAGTCACTGGTCACTATTTAACAAACTTCATTATGAAAAAAAAAGATGATAATCACGAGCTATTCCAGTTCCTGGTAGATAAAGGAAGCATAAAGCAAAAAGTATATACCAATACACTTGATACTATAAACCTGATAAAAAAAGTATTAACTGAACTGGTGAATGAATATAATGATGATGGTATTAAACCAGAATTTCAAATCCCTTTTGAGTATAAAGATAAAGGTGAGTTCGAAGCTGAATTAAAGTTTTCAGGAGATGTGTTAATATTTATGATGCATACCAATGTTTTTGAATTTCCAAAAGATCATTTTATTCAAAACACTTCTTATGTAAAAGATGATCAGTCAAGATCATTTTGTGGTATAATCAATATATTCAACTTCCTTGGTGATTCATTGAAATACAGAAGGATTAATGATGTAGGATATCTTATTGGCAGGGTTTTTGTCAACATCGACAAGCACTTTTATATAGACGGAAAGCGAGAGCTTCGCTTACTCCCGAATAATTTCGCTGATAGTGTGATTAATGAGAAAAAAGTAAAAGAAATCATAGAATCCGCTATTCGTTATACCATTGGCTTTGATCTTCTGGTTCCACCATACGATCAGATCAAGGAAATTAAGGTTCATGAAATACTTTCAACCCTTGATGCAATGACAATAAAGACAGGTAAACGTCTTGGTTTCAAGTTTCAGGCCGACATCGACGATTTAGATAAGTAAATTTCATAAAAATTTTTGCAAGAATCAAAAATTGTATTATTTTTGCACTCGATTTTCACGGTCCGTTCGTCTAGCCAGGTCAGGACGCCAGGTTTTCATCCTGGTAACACGGGTTCGAATCCCGTACGGACTACTTTTTAGAAAAGCAAAACAGGGAAAATTAAGCAGAAATCCAGTAAATCAACGACTTACTGGATTTTTTCGTTTAACAAATCCGGTGAATTCCTCTAAATTCCGGTGGTTACCGTTGGACTAATCGTTGGACATAGATTTTCGAAAAAAACTCCAACGGTTGCTCCGTTATCCTTTGGTAAAGAATGGTTTCAGAAATTAAACTAGTGTTAATCTAAATCATTTATCATGGAAAATAAAAGTTCTTTTAACATTTTGTTCTATATCAAAAAAACCAAGCTATTAAAAAATGGGGAAGCTCCCCTGTTCCTCAAGCTCACCCAGAATAAGAAAAGCATAGAATTCTCACTGCATCATAGCCTCAATAAAGGCTACTGGAGCTCTGATTATGGAAAAGTAACAGCTAATACCAAAGAAGCTCTTCTATCCAGTAAATTCATTGATTCAGTAAAATATCGCATTCAAAGTATCATCAATGAACTAAACTCCAATAATGAAGAAATCACTATATACAAGATCAAAGAAAAATACCTGGGTATTAAAAAAGTAGTGCCAACAATTCTAAATGAATTCCAAAAACACAATAATCTTCTGAAAACTAGAATAAATATAGATTCCTCCTATGGAACCTATAAAATGTATAATACAACTTACAACCACCTTAAAGAATTTTTAAAAACTGAATATAACTCCAATGATATCCCCATTGACAATATCAACTACAACTTCATTACACAATTCGAACACTACCTCAAAGTTCAACAGCAATGCGCTCACAATACTACCATGAAAAACCTGATACGTTTGAAAAAAGTATATAATGAATTACACAAAAAAGGTCTCACCCTCCATGAACCATTTAAAATTATCAAACTCACTATGCACAAAGTCAACAAAGAATTCCTTACTGAACACGAACTTGAAAAAATAATAAACAAAACATTTTATATAGAGCGCCTCAACTATATCAAACACTGCTTCCTCTTCTCCTGTTTCACTGGCCTTGCCTATACAGAAATCAAAAACCTGAAATCCGAAAATGTCGTCCTTGGAATTGATGGTCATAAGTGGATCTCCATCATCAGACAAAAATCCAAGGAAAACAACAAATGCAACGTCCCTATCCTGCCCTTCGCACAGGATATCCTCGACAAATACGCCGACCACCCCATCGTACAAACCAAAGGTTTCTTACTCCCAGTCCCTTCAAACCAAAAGATGAACTCCTATCTCAAAGAAATCGCTGATCTCTGTGGTATCACAAAAAACCTTACAAGCCACATTGCACGCCACACCTTCGCAACCACAGTAACCCTAAACAATGGAGTACCTATCGAAAGTGTATCCAAAATGCTTGGCCACAGCTCACTTAAAACCACGAAGATCTATGCTAAACTACTTGATGAAAGAATATCAAAGGATATGCAAAATATTAAAAAGATATATTCAAACCTTTAATTACAGCCATTTCTTCTATGAACTAATAATATCTCCATTTATCTGTAAATAGATATTACATGTAAGCTATTCTTAAAGTTAATGGTAGAATCACACTTAAGAAATAACGCTAAGAAAAGTTCATCTGTCTTTGAAGATTTACATTAATATAATTTATCTTGAAATAATAAACTTTTGCTGAATAATATCAGTTTGATCTATTAAAAACGTAGCAATATATAATCCATTCCTGTAATTACCGACATCAATTATCAATCGACTTTGATCATGTTGTATATTTATCTCATCTTGTTTTTCTCCATAAATACTATATATTATCAATCGCATTCTGGATGATTCTTCTGATTCAGGAAATTCAATATTAATGAAGCTTTGAGCAGGATTTGGATATAATATGATTTCATTTGATTTAATTGTGTTTTTTGTCGGATCGTTAATAGAGGTAATTAATCCGGTAGAATCAACCTTTAATATATATGGATCTCTTTCTAAGTTTTGAGTCAAATAATCGTATCTGGATGAAGTTATAAGTAATCCACCATCCCTTGTAGCAAATGTTCTATAAACAAAATAGCAGGCATCTCCTCCATATAATCTACTTTCCTTTACATTTAAACTCGAATCAAGCATGTAAATTAATATTTCCGTTGGAGATTTTGAAAAATGAAGGTTTCCATGGATCGCGTTTGTAGTTGCACTTAAAAAAATATTATTCGAATTTGTAAAACTAAGATTATCTTTATTTAAATATTCATTTACTTCGGAATTCCCTATTATTAATCTTGATAACACTGAGTCTTTATGATCTATTATATAAGCGGCAATATCTATATGATTAGAAGGCATTGATAAATACATCCCGGATAGCACGTATTTCTTTGAATTAATAAATTTAGCTGAATTACCACCAAGTAAATATCCATCTAAAAATTTAAAATTAATTGTATTGAGAGAATAATTTAGATTACTTACAAAACAACTTAACTCCGTAATTGGACTATATGAGAATATTTTATACTGAGCTCTATTAGAATCATTAACAATATCACACACGATATTCATTTGGCCTCCTTCGTCTATATTTTCTTGACTTAAAAGAAGCCCAGACGAAGAAAACTCGTACATATATATAGAAGTATTTCCTACTGATCCTATTGTAAAAAGTGTATAATAATTAGCATCATTTGTTTTTACAGAATATATATTTGAAATAATCTGACTTTCTAATGGATAGCTGAAATCACTAATAACATTCATGTTATAGTCAATTACAACAACCCATAAGTTATTCACGGAATCACAATCAATTATTCCAAAAGCTAAAAATGAACTGTCAGAACCTTCAACTATTTCATCAATGTAACATTTACAATTCTCATTAATTAATATTACTGAATCAACTAGATTACCGAGCTCATCTAACTTTATAATTCTTGTATGATCTGAAAGATGATCTTCATATCTTGCTAATGATACATATAGATTATTATTTAAATCTTCATAGATACCAACTGGTACTTCATCCCTACTCCCTTTTTCCCAATATGTGAAAGTAGATTGTCCAAGACAAATAGAACTAAAAAAAATTAGATATGACAAAATGATTGGTTTCATAAAATCAATTATTATAAGAAGTGATACACTTTTATAATGATAACAAAAGTGTATCACAAATATAATATTACTCTAGAAATTATTAGGCCAAGTACTAGTGTAATGTTTTGTTCCATATTCTGCTGTAGTTACATGCCAGTATATTATAATATTTGGATTTGATATTTCCCATCCAACTATTGATGCATTAACTCTTTCTTTAGGTCCTACTGTTAATGGTGTGACACAATCAAATATTACATCGTCAATTGCAGTAGCATGGGCAGTTTTATAGAAATTCATTTCATTATAAGGAATACAATCATGCATATTTGAAGTGCTTGTGAATGAACAACAATGATACATCAAATAATCCATTAAATTATCATCAGGTGTTATGTCATCAGGATTCTCAAAATCACAAGAATATTGGTCTCCAGTTTCAACATCAATAATTTGACCGGTAGGCTCAATTCTTAATGTAATGATATTTTTGAAATAGTATCTACCACTTGTTGCAGCGGAACGATAGCGAATTTTTTTTGACAATTCCATAGCACCATCAGAATTAGTTCTTTGACCGTTATAAATTCCCTCACAATATCCTCCATCATTATCAGGGCCACCATCATGATTCCAATTATCGTAACTATAAAAATTTCCATACAAATTAAAAGGACCCCCATAAGAAAACCCGGAATAAACACAAAAGGATGCTTCTTCAGAGTCTTCGGATGTTAATCTTACGTCAGCAAAAACAAGATGTTTGTTAGAGCTACTTATATCATCATATTGAGCTTCTAAACTGTCAATTATTTCATCATATAAATCAGATACATCTGAAGAAGTAATTTTTCCATTTGTTATTGGAGCAGTAATAAATACAGAATCATAAGCAAAAGTAGTGTAAGGAATAGCTGCATCTCCATACTCATAATTTGCAGTTGCCTCTACATACCATTTTGCACTATCGACATCATATTCACCAGATCTATTACCTGATCGAATATCTTGAAGAAACTTAATGAGTTTTTGCTCAAGTCTATAGTCTTCATTGTTTTGCTCTACTTTTGATACATTTTCTAATGGTTCATCTTGCTTTTTGTTACAATTTGATAAGATTATACAAATTAACAATACTAATCCGATCATAAAAATTGATTTTTTCATAAAGCTTGTTTTTTTAGTTAATAAATAATTGAATTATATAGGTTTCAAGTATTCGCTTAGTAGTTTATATCATTTACAAGAAATCTTTACCCCAATTTTTGTAAATTTAGAACTGATGTAAATAATGGATTATTCTAAACTCTTTATAGACGTAGTAATTCCTTAGATTTTGATTGATAAGTTTTGACAAGGATCTGGTTGGCGATGGTAATTAGTTTATTCATAGCTGTTTCG
>CAZDWF010000134.1:0-9153 GCA_964508895.1 uncultured Bacteroidales bacterium | reverse complement strand
GGATTATTCTAAACTCTTTATAGACGTAGTAATTCCTTAGATTTTGATTGATAAATATTATTTTAATAATGCATGATTGATTCAACTCCCATTACCATCCTACCTATTAATAAAAGTCGGCTAAAAAAGTTACTCTTTCTATGAAAAAAGTTGTAGGAATTCACTGGAAGAAATTGAACTTATTAGGTTGCAAAATACTATCAGTAATAGTAATACTATCACTTTGTTTCCGGATCCGTATCTATATCAGCTGGCTCAATAAATAAAATGCTATCAAAATTTCAATCAGTACCTGGTGGCTACATTCCTTTTTATTATCATTTAAGCTTAATTATTCCTCATAATTGCAGATTTATTCTAGGAAATTGAGATCATATTTCATAAAAAAGGGTAAGGAATTTTAGGTTTTGTTATTAATCAAAAGAAAAGTCTTAATTGTAAGGCTTGAAAGATAATTAGTAACAAGATAGAGATTGCTATATTAATAAATATGGAAGAAAAAAGTAAAGATTTTGGAGTTTGGATATATATTCTTGCAAAAGTATCAATTAGTACATGTGGTTAATACAAATAATAATTTAATAAATATGAACATATCTAGTTGATTTTCGGGAGTATATTCACAAAATATGAATATATAAACAAGTTCATCAATTACTAAAACAAAAAGAATTGATAATTTTTACTATGAAACCTAGAATTAGATGACACAAATTGATATTAAGTGAGAAATCAAAATTAAATACTATAAGATTAAATATGGAAAACATGGAAGAAAAAAATGAAATTCAGAATTATAGCGACAACAATCTTTATTTGGAGATGTTAAATCGCTTAACTGTTACTAATAGAATTGTTAGAATTATTGTAGTGGTATTAGTTATGACAAGTATATTGCTTTTTGTTGGGTTCTGGAATAGTGTTGAATTTGGCTGGACAGAAAGCAGAATAAATATTCTTGAAAAGCAGTTGTATTGGGTTGAGCATTTAGAAAATAAATCAAAACCAACAGATTTAAGTGCCGAAGAGAATATTCTATTCAATAAATGCAAAGAATACTGGGATTCAAAATGTCATACAAAAGAAACTCTAATTGCAGAAATTAATTGTTTAAGGACAGCGAAGATTAATAATATTATATTTTTCAATGTACCCTTTCTTGGGATAACTTTTGATATTAATGATTTAGGAATGATAGGAGGTTTTAGCCTAACTATTATATATTTTCTTTTATTGTATAGCTTTTTAAACAAACATAATCAATTGGAAGTTATTTTTAAAAAATTAGATACTATTAATAATACTCACTTTAAGAATAATGCATATTATTTAATAGCTATGGATCAAGTCTTGACAGTCCCCAGAGATTCAATAAAAGAAGGGAAAAATTTACGAAAGTTTCCGAGATTATTATATATTATTCCTATTGTTGTTTTTATTTTTGTGTTAATTTATGATTTATATACTTTTTCGGTTGGCGTTGACAAACTTGACAGTATTGCTAAAACGATAATTGGCTACATCACTAGTTTTATTTTTTTCATAATTATGATCTTTGAACTGATTTATTGTTTACATATTATTATTAAAACTGATATATTGTGGAATGAAAATTTTCCAAAAAATTTCCTTTCGGAAGAATAAGCCCATTTAAAGGTAGTATCAATATCGTTAAAAACACGTACAAATCACCGCCCTGACTTATGAAGCTTTTGAGTATTTGCCATAAATATTCAATCATAACGATAGGAATAGCCTCTATCCATATATTTCTATTTTTGGAAATATAAAACCTGATAATAACAACCTGGTTTATTAGATCAATATCTTGAAATTTTAGTAGTAATATTTCCTTTGGCCTAATACATATCGATAAGCCATTCATCCTACCAATCTATTTGTTTATATCATTTTTAAAAAAAACTTTACTTTCTCCTTTCTTACTTCTTCCATTCCCCTTCACATATTATAGCTTATCTCACCATACCACGCCACGCCCCGACAGCCATAGCTTCAGCACAACCTGTTAATAACTCTCCCCAAAAATCCCGGCACATCCCCCCTCCCCAGGTATTAAGTGTAGAACACAACAAATACGTTCTTTAAAATTATGCACAACATCATCAACCCAAACAAAGCAGAATTCACCGTTTTCCAGGATGTACTATTCGGAAAACTGCACCCATCATCAATAACCCAAAACAACGAAACAGCTATGAATAAACTAATTACCATCGCCAACCAGATCCTTGTCAAAACTGATCTTTCAAAATCTCAGATATCCCGTTCTCTCAACTCCATAGATCATCATATGCTGGGCTATCGTTCTAAAAAAGATTACCAGACACAGATCCTCCCTCCTAACGATAACTCCTGCTTATCCACGGTAACCATAAAGCCTAACATCTATTACCTCAACGGAAACCTTAATATCAAAGCGCTTTCATCTCCTCCCTGTCCTGTCACCACCGAATATTTTAAACTTATGGTCGACGAGCTTCAACGCATAAAAACCCGCGCTTTTTGGATACTAAATCAATCGGATCTTAAAGAAGTTATAAACAATTTCGTTTGCAAGAATCTTAAGATCGCCGAGTATCTCGCTCACGAATGCCAGACCGTCCTGGCTAACCTTCATCTGTCACCATCCAGCAAATCCAACAACCTCTATATCTATGTCTTCGAAACCCTCAAATCATTTATCATCAAAGCCATTGAATTCTACTTGCAGCTCTTTCAACCCTACCTCTCCAGCTTATCACAATACTTCAACAATATTGTCAGCGACCTCGAAAACGATTATTACGACCAAATCTCTTCTTCTCAGTTCATCAACGAAATGTGCGGTACATACAATTCTAAACTAATACCTAATCCTACAGAAAATAATTCTGCAAATACAAATATTCATTCTGAGCCCTCAATTCCTGTCAGCCCAACCCCTCAAAAAATCCAATGGAATAAAAACATCAACCTCCTGGCAACCTATTATATCGACCTCCTTGAAAACAATATCATCTCTCTTCCTGAAATGTCTCCCGGCAGTCCTATTGTCTCAGAAAATGTCTCAGGATGTCTCACTACCACCCAACGTAAATTCCTGACTCAACATATCTGCGCAAATTTTCTCGACCATCAGGGCTTTCCGCTCTCTCCTCATACTATTAAAACTTATCTCAACCCCAATAAACCGGAGCGAAGATCTAAAAGGTCTCCGGGATTAAATCCTGACAAATTCAAAGACTGAAAAATATGTACTTCATTATCAGTTATATAAAAATTAAATGGTCTTGGAGACCAAATAAATTTGCAGAGACAATTTTCCCTTTCCTAAAATTGCCGGAAAAGGACCTTAAATCCTTCAAATCAATTTTATCACTCATTAAAATATTTTAAAATGGAAATTATCACTATTGAATCCGATGCTTTCAAACAAATAGTCGCAAGCATCCACGAATTAAAAAACCTGATTAACAAAAAACTCGACAACACACCCGAAAGCCGGATTCACTATATCGAAAAAACCTGGCTTAACCGTAACGAGGTTTGCAAAATCTTACAGGTATGTGAAAAAACACTGCAAAACTACCGCCGGAAAAAGATCATCCCATTTTCACGTGTCAGTAATAAGATCTACTACCGCGCATCCGATATACAAGCTCACCTCATGAGCCACTATCACCGTAATAAACTCTAATCAATTCATTTTATAACTTTCAATTTAATATTATGAATAAAAAAACATACTTAACACTTATCAAATGGGCATTCGAACTCCATTGTTCTATCTTGCTACTCATCCGGAAATTCAGCTCATATTCTGAACTCAACGACGAATTCCTTGAGATCAATATCAGCTCTGCAGACTTTGTTATTGAAAACCTCAAAGAAGATTTAGCAAGCTTAAACTCGCAGAATAATAATGAAGAAGACTGCTGATAGCCATTACGGAGAATATTTCTCTCGCAGGATATTCACAGAATTGGGCATCAATACATCAGATAATTATGTGTCATTATTAGGTAATCAACACATAAAGATGAAGATGCCCATTTTCTCTGAAGACGATGCTGGCAACATACGTATCCTGGTCTATTCCTTACACCGTAAACTCATCACCTACGATCACCCACGGGCAACACCCGAAAAACCCAATATCAACAACAACCGCGATCAAACCTACTATATCACCCGTCTTAAGGTTCCTCAACCCGACAACTCCGGAAAGCTTAAAAAATATCACATTCCTAAAGGTGCAGGAACCTATCCTTTCTTTCATCCTGTCCTTATCGAGAAATTTGAGAATAAAGTCCACATCCCTACCCTGGTCCTTACTGAAGGGTTCTTTAAAGCTTTTAAAGGATGTATGCATAATATCGATGTGGCAGGTCTGTCTTCCATCACCCACTATCGCGACAAGCAAACCAGTACCCTGCACTCCGACATACTCAAGCTTATTGAAGCTTGCAACACACAAAACCTTATCATCCTCTACGATGGCGACTGCCTTGATATTTCTCCCGATGCGCTCCAAAACCATCACGACCTCTATACACGTCCTAACTCTTTCTTTTCTTCTGCCAGGGCCATCCAGGAACTCCTGAAAGACTACCCCCTCAATGTCTACTTTGCTCACGTGAAAAGCGACTGTCATCCCGAAATGCCCAAAGGACTTGATGACCTTCTTATATCTCTCCGTCCTGATGAGCATGAAATAGCCAAAGATCTTTCTCAGTTCAGTAATTCAGGATTCTATTTTATTAAACTTGATATATCTCATTCACTCCATAAGCTTCGTCGTTACTTTCATCTCAACTCACCCGAAGATTTCTACTCCTTTCATTGCGAAAGCATTCAGGATGCCGAATTCATCTTCAACGGTACACATTACAAATGGGACGAGCCAGAAAACAAACTCCAGGTCATCATCCCTGCAGCAGCACGTAATTATTTCCGGGTGGGTGATTCTTATTTTCAATACGTGGAGGTACCCAACAAATTCCACGATATCGAACGTAAATTCGAACGCCGCCTCAAAACAACCATCATCGATGATCATGGCAAACGGTTCCTAAACCATATTCCCAAATACATCTCCTTCTGCAACGTTCCAGACCATATCAGATTTAACCAGGTCATCAACAACTGCTATAACATCTATGCCCCCTTCGAACATGAACCCCAGGAAGGCAATTGTGACACAATACTTAACTTCCTTAAACATATTTTCGGAGAACAGATTCAAATCGGCCTAGATTACATACAGCTTCTCTATCAAAAACCCACACTGATCCTCCCCATCCTCTGCCTGGTATCACGCGAAAACCACACCGGTAAAACAACCTTTGCCAAGTTCCTCCGCGACATATTCACTCAAAATCTCACCATAGTAGGCAACGAAGAACTATCAGCAAGCTTCAATACCACCTATGCCAATAAACTCCTTATCATCTCCGAAGAAACCTTCCTCGACAAAAAACAGATCATAGAAAAGATTAAAGCCCTCTCCACAGCAGACAAGATCCTTATGAATGCTAAAGGCCGCGACCACATCGAAATAGACTTCTTTGGAAAGTTCATCTTCCTCTCCAACAACGAAGAAAATTTTATTTATGCCTCAAAAGACGACATTCGTTACTGGGTGCGCAAAATCCCCCTTCCTGAAAAAGTAAATATCAATATCTTGGAACACCTTAAAAACGAAATCCCTGCCTTCCTCAACTACCTCAACAAACGAACCCTATCCACACAAAACGAATCCCGTATGTGGTTTCATCCTAACTTATTAAAAACCGATGCTCTGAAAAAGATCCAGGAAAACAGCCTGCCCTGGGCCGAAAGTGAAATTCGTTCACGAATAAAATCCCTATTTATCGACACCGGCGATAAAGAGATCCTCATGTCCTCCACCATCGTAAACAAAGACTTCCTCAAATCCAAATACACTGAAAAATACATATCCAACATCATCAAAGAAAATCTCAAGGTTGACCACCTTAAAAACAAGCAAGGACAAACCCTTATCACAACCTACCAGTATCCGCGTTTATATCAAACCTGGGTCGAAGGTGAACTCACTGAAAAACTTTCTTATGTGAAACATCGGGGGCGGGCATTTCGATTTCTTCGACAAAACTTCATCACACAACAGGAAGAACAAAAACTAACCTACGAAGAAGATATAAAAGAACACATTCTCTAAATACCAATGAAAAAATCGCTTATATTGGGTTGTGATTATTCTGTTATACTATAAAACCACTTCTGCCAGTTTTGATTTTGAGCTTGTGTTCGTGTCAGTTTCAGAATTCATTAATCACATCTATTATTTTATCAATCGGTTCAACTACAGAATACCCAGAATTATCAATTTCTATATTTCTGATTCTATAATTGGGATTAACCCAATGTTCTATAAAAGGAATAAAACTTGTTACAATTCCAATTAATTTTACTTGATTATTTGAAGTTATTTCTATAACAGGTCCACCACTATTTCCGCCAAATGAAGGACAATCAATAATAATAGTTCGATTTTTCGTGTATCTTCCAGCAAGAGTTCCTTTTCTTAAAAGAGGTCTATCAAAATCAAATTGTGAAATATTGCCTAATCCAAGAGATTTAGGAAATCCAAAAATAAAAACATCATCACCTAAATTAGTATCTTCAAAATAACCCACAAGTTCAATATGATAAGGGTTAATCATAGAAATAGTTCCCAATCTTTTTATATGTTCATAATATTCAACATGTACATATTTTTCATACCTTATTTTTGCAATTTCAGCAACCAGAATATCATCTTTCTTACCGAATTTCATTAGACCTGCTTTGAACAACCCTGAAAAATCACATGACATTTCATTAGCTTCAGACTTATCAGAGTTACGAGCATAAAATTTTATCTTACCGAATTGACTTTTTAAGGAATAATCAATCACTTTTCCCTGATAATCTTTTACCTCATTTAAAATAACATGTCTTGCAGTAACCAAATATAGATTAAGTGAATCTTGAAAAAAGAATCCTGATCCAGAACTTCCTTCTTCGAATTCAATTAAAACTGTTTTATCCACTAATTCTTCATTTATTGAATATTGTCCAAAAAAGGATTGGAAAAATGCTAATAGAAAAATAAACAATAAAGTAAATCTTTTCATAATCCATGTTTTAATTATGTTAGGTAACGGTTGTTATGCATTGGATTTATTTTTGTATCGCTTTAATAATTCTATCTTCTTGAATCAAAACATCTCTCATTAACAATTTATGAGGGAATTGCTTATGTTTTTTAGATTTTTTAAATCCTTCAAGTATGTTTTGAAGAGAAGAAGCTGTTAAAAGCGACAAGTTCAAATCGCTATCTAATTCACAGTCTGTTACAAAGTCATTACTGAATTCAGGTGCAACTATTAGAATTTTTGAAACTCTGTATCCTCTCTCTTCTGCAAGTTTGAAATAAGAACCAACTTGTCTATATATTGAACTGAATTTATTATATCCGCTTTCTTTTATAGTCTTACACTCAACAATAAATAATTCATTGTTGCCTAAATTTAAAAGGATATCAATTTTATCCTTTTTAGTGTTTAATTCTTTTTTTAGCTTTTCATCAACATTGAATCCTAACTGACTGAAAATATTTTTAGTTAATTCTTCAAACTTAATTCCTAAATCGGTTTCTTTTATTCTAATGCCATTTTCTTTCAAAGAGTATAAATCTCTGAATCCAATATTCACATAGTTTTCTAAATATAAATTATCGGAATCTTTATAAGCTTTTAAAATATTTTCAATATCATTTCCTCTACTTTTGATTTCTCTTGTTTTAATGAAAGTAGTTAAATCAGATATGCTGATTAAATCTAAAATGTCTCTTGGTTTTATATTGAAATCAAGTAATAATTCGCTATTAAGAGCATTATCTTCTTGAATTTCAAATTCAGCTTTTACTTGAGTATTAAGTTTGGGTAAAGTTTCTCCTATGTCAATGAGTAATTTTTCATAGCCGTCTATTGAAATGCCAACTTTATCATCTCTCTCAATTTGATCAAAATATGAAATAATATTTTCAATTTTTTCTTCAAGCGTAGTTCCTTTTAATGCAGGAGATAAGTTTAAATTTTTACTCCATAATTCATTTAAAAACTTCTTTTTATCTGATAGGTTTGTACCATCTTTATAAACATCGTTTGTTAAAACGTCAGTAAATGAAATACCCTCATTAATAATTTCTTTGATTTTTTGTTCAAGAAGAATCTTTCTGTCGATGTTATGACATTTACAAATTAGATTTATTTGTGGCTCTCTAAATGAACGCAAAATTCTTCTAAAAAACTTATCAGCAACTTCTTTACCTCTTATTTTCCTAAGCACTCTCACCATTTCATCAGCTATATAAATTATACTTGTTTTCTTAGAGTAGAATATAACTCCTAAATTTTTCAAGTATGTAATTACATTGTCAATTTCGGCTTTTTGGGCTGATAAAATTAGATAGTTGATTAGTTTAACAGCTTCTTGTGAAAGTCCTAATTGTTTGGAAAGAGTTAATAAGATTGAAAGCTCATCATCTGAGATTTTAGCTTCTCTATTGTTGTCAATGTCATTATGGAATGCTGTATGAACACAAACTTGATAAACTTTGTAATCTCTCTTTCTACTTTCAGAAATTTCAGATTTAGGATTTTCAATGTTCTTTTGAAGTTCTTTAATCTTTTTATTTATGTTTTTTATTTCCGTTTCATAAAGCCTTGCAAACCAGTCTTGTTTCATTATGCAATTTCCATCTCTAACTATTATGTCAGTTAATATATCAAGTTGAGACGACGTATTTACAAATTCAGTTTTTATAAGTTGAGAAAACTCATTTTCAATTAAACCGAAGATTTTAGAAATAACTACGTTATCAAGATTTTTAAGCCCTGATTTATCCGATTCTGCTATTATTTTATCAATTTCTTTAGAGTTTTTTGCTCCGTTTGCAATGATATTATCTATTATCTTGATAAATGAGTTCTTTTCAAGTGAATTCAAATTATCTAAAATCTTTTCGAGTTTCATGTATGTAAATTTTTCAATTTTTAATCTTTAATCTATCTAATAAGCTATGTTTTGTGCGAGATTAAATACACTCCACTTTTAAACCGTTAT
>CAZDWF010000133.1:0-9175 GCA_964508895.1 uncultured Bacteroidales bacterium | reverse complement strand
AAAACAGTCCTACATATTATATTTGCCATTAGTGCTATATTGATAATATCATCTTTGATTTTTTTGATCCTGGAAAGGTCTTTAATAAATAATTGTAATGTTAACAGGAACAAGAACTGTAAATATGATTCAAACTGTAAGATCGTAAAAAGCAGTGCCAGGATGAATGCCAGGGCTATTATAACAAAGTGATAGATTTTCGCTCTTTTCATGCCAAGTCTTACGGCTATGGTGATCTTTCCTGAATTTTTATCATTAAGGATATCACGCATATTATTCAAATTCAGGACAGCAACGCTCAACAATCCAATAGCTGCTGCGGGCATGAAAATATATGCGTTTATTTGTTTTGTGTTGAGGTAATAGGTTCCAATTACAGAAACAAGTCCGAAAAAGATGAAAACAAAAAGATCCCCCAATCCTGAATAACCAAATGCTTTTTTGCCCACAGTATATTTAATGGCAGCTGCAATGGCAAGTAAGCCTATGAAAAGGAACGACAGTGATGAAATTGATAATATATCCTTCAACCCATATTTAATGAGAAACATTCCTGACAAAAGGGAGAGGAAAGCTGTTATAATAATTGCTTTCTTCATGCCGGAAGCTGATATTCTTCCACTCTGGGTCATGCGTTCAGGCCCTATCCTGGATTCATTATCTGTCCCTTTTATAAAGTCACCATAATCATTAGCAAGGTTGGAAAGAATTTGTAATAATACAGATGTGATTACTGCCAGAATGCTAACGGTATAATCAACAAAAGAATAGAATTCAGAAAGGAATATTCCCATAAGCACCCCGGAAATGGCCAGTGGTAATGTTCGTATTCTTAAAGCGACAAACCAGGAATGTAATTTCTCCATCAATACTTGGTATTTATGGGAATTTGGGAAACTTTCCAAAATCCGGATCCCTTTTTTCCAGGAAGGCATTTTTTCCTTCCTGTGCTTCCTCTGTAAGGTAATACAACAAGGTTGCATTACCTGCAAGCTCCTGGATCCCTGCTTGTCCGTCGAGCTCGGCATTTAATCCCATTTTTATCATTCTCAGGGCCATAGGACTTCTTTGCATCATGATCTTTGCCCATTCTACCGTTACATCTTCCAGCTTATCCAGGGGGACAACTTTGTTCACCATACCCATTTTTTCAGCTTCTTCCGCAGTATATTGCTGACAGAGGAACCATATTTCCCTTGCCTTTTTTTGTCCTACATTACGGGCAAGGTATGAAGAGCCGAAACCGGCATCAAAGCTACCCACTTTAGGACCGGTTTGTCCGAATTTTGCATTATCAGAAGCAATGGTCAGGTCGCAGACTACATGCAACACATGTCCGCCCCCTATAGCATAACCATTCACCATGGCAACAACAGGTTTTGGTAGTGAACGGATCTGTCGTTGCACGTCGAGCACATTAAGTCTTGGCACTCCATCTTTTCCGATATATCCTCCATGGCCTTTCACATTCTGATCACCACCGCTGCAAAAAGCTTTGTCTCCTGCTCCGGTGATAACCACAACGAAAACATCCTGGTTTTCCCTGCAAATCCTTAATGCATCAGAGATCTCAGATGTTGTGGTTGGAGTGAAAGCATTATGATATCTTGGACGGTTAATGGTTATTCGGGCGATACCTTCGAAGAAATCAAACAGGATTTCTTCATATTCTTTTAATGATTCCCATATTCTCTGTGCCATAGATCTATGTATTGTATTAATTTTTTGTTTACTTATTTGAATGCTTTATGAAGTTAAAATATGCTTTTAACACCTCTGCATTGATCTTATTAGGAGTGAATACTTCCAGGATAGATGGAGTATCGTTATCCTTGTGATATAGTTCCCTGAGTGCAACTTCTAATTCTTCTGTATTGTTTGCACTGAAGTATTTCAAGCCAAAGGTCTTTGCAATTCCATCAGCTTTAGTATTGTGTTTTGTTTCAAAAAGATCTTCCAGGACCTCAGTTTCAGAGGGTCCGTCAATAAACCTGAAAATTCCACCTCCCTGGTTGTTGATTATTATTATCCGTAAGTTACTGTCAAGATAATGGTTCCATAAACCATTTGAATCGTAGAAAAAGCCAAGATCACCGGTAATAAGTGTTGTTGGCGTTCTATTTATATAAGCTGCTCCGGTAGTTGTTGAAACAGTTCCATCAATGCCGGATGTGCCTCTGTTGCTGTTATATTTTATTTCAGGATTTGTCTCAAACAATTGAGCATACCGTATAGGTGTACTATTTCCAAGATGGAGATTGCTTCCTGAAGGAACTGCATTTAAGATCAATTGAAATGCTTTTAAATCAGTGTATTCGCAATTCAATAAATAATCATCATGTCCTTTATTTGCTTTATCACTTGCTTCTTGCCATAATTCAAGAAATACCTTGTCATGGTTTTTACCTTCAGCATTTGCAATATTTTTAAAAAACTCTGAAGGAGTAATTGGGATATTTAATGTGAGGGATTGATAAGTGTCGGTAAAAAGATCGTCTTTGTCAATATGCCAATGTTCCACCGCAGCATTATCTCTTAGAAAAACCTTTATTTTCTTAGAAACAACATGCATTCCAAAAGTGATTAGCAACTCAGGTTTATAGTTTTCGGTTTGATCTTCAGGTATTGCAGATAATATTTTATCAATTCCTGAAATAAAATTTTCATCATCCAGGTTGGAGGTTGTTTCAGTTATAACCACAGCTCCTGAGTTTTTGCAAATTCCTGATAAAAACGAATTGAGAGATTCATCAGGATCTTGCATTCCGCAAACAATAAGTTTCTTTGAAAAAGAATTCCATTTTTGTATCAGCTTGTCAAAGGTACTCTTATCAACAGAAGATTTTGTTTTAAGTGTGCTGATGATCTTTGCTTCCTTGTCTGTAACAGGAAATCCGTACAATGGTTCTGTAAAGGGCAGATTGATATGAACAGGTCCTTTCCTGGGAAATTCGCAAAGATCTATGGCTTCGCAACTTATACGGTCATAATACCACCGTTCGTCTTCAGTATAGATACTTTGAGGAAACTGAAATGATTTGTTTATATAATTTGCGTATATGTTATTTTGTTTTATTGTTTGGTTGTCAGACTGATCAATCCATTCCACAGGGCGATCAGCCGTTAAAATCAGCAAAGATATTTTCTGGTAATAAGCTTCAGCAATGGCAGGTGCAAAGTTAAGTGAGGCTGTTCCTGAAGTACATGCAAGAGCGACTGTCTTTTTTGTTTGCTGGGCTATTCCTAAAGCAAAAAAGGCAGCACTTCTTTCATCGACGATGCTGATGCATTTCATTTTTGGATGATCTGAAAATGAAGTAATGACAGGAGCATTTCTTGATCCCGGAGAGATAACGATTGTGTCAATTCCTTTCCTGGAGCATATTTCCACCAATCTTTTTATTCCGTTTTCAGGATAGCTCATAATTCGATGTGTTAAGTTTGTTGAGTATAGAGAGTAAAGTATTGGCTTTCAGTCCGGTTTCTTCCCACTCTTTTTCAGGGTCCGAATCGATGGTCAAACCGCCACCGGCATATAATGCAAGTTGATCATCATGAACTTTAAGGCAACGGAGGTTTACGAAAAGGTCAGTAGCCTCATCCATATTAATAAGTCCCAGGAAGCCACTATAGTATTCCCTGTCGTGCATCTCAGTTTTGTTGATATTTTCCAGTGCTTCAGCCTTTGGTAATCCGCAAACAGCAGGAGTTGGATGCAATTGGGAGATAAATGAACCGATGTTCTTACCGATCCTTGCTGATGGAAATGAAAATAATGTTTGCCGGTGTACTATTTTGCCGGCTGTAACCGTTTCGGTATTTTTTTTGATTAGTTTTTTATCTACATAATTACTCAGGATTTCCTGGATATATTCAGTAACAATATTTTGTTCGGTAAGCTCTTTGTTCCCCCACGACACTTTATTGGTGTTATGGTGTTTGTTTTCCTGGGTTCCGGCAAGGGAGACAGTAGTAGCAGAACCATTGCTTATTTTCAGTAATTGTTCCGGACTGGCACCCAGCCAGCATCCGGTTTCAGGAGTGTTGATTATATAAGTGAATGCACTTTTATAGCTTCTGTTTAGCTCCTGGAAGAGAGAAGATGCTTTGAAGTTAGCATTTACCTTATGAGGTAATACCCTTGAAAGGATTATTTTTTGCAATGCATTTACAGAAAGTAAGTTATGGAAGTCATCGAATTGATTTAAATAATCTTCCTTGGATGAGAAGTAAGGAGTTCTTAAGGAGTTGTTCCAACTGGCTTTTTCCTTTGGGATGTTTAAAAGAGAAGCATGTATTTCATCCCCTTCATTTAGAACGCTGTCATCATTGATAATTATGATCTTATGCTTTGATCCCAGGTCGAAAGGGGCAAAGACAAATCCATGATTATCCTCAATATTATTTAAAGAAGAAAGCTCGCATATATTATCTGAATGCTGGATGATGACCTTAAATTGCTGTATTCCTGGAAGGCAGTAGGCAGCAAACCGTATGTTGTTATTCAGTAAGTGTTCTATGAGTGAGTAGTCAACAGCAAGCATGTAGGTCTTATTTCTTAATTATCATATTTGTAAATCTGCTGATGGAAATTGTATTTCCGGCATCATCGTATATAGTAACATTCCAAATGTGGGAATTGTTACCCTGGTGGATAATTTTTGCTTCAGCAGTTACAAATCCCTCTTTAGCAGTTCCGATATGGTTTGCATGGACCGACATTCCCCTGGCTTCATATTTTGAGGTATCTATCATCAGGTAGGAACCCAGTCCGGCAATTGTTTCAGCAAGAGCGAGGCTGGCACCACCGTGCAGTATTCCCAGAGGCTGAATTGTTCGTTTATCTACCGGCATCCTGGCTTTAACATAGCCTTTGTCGACTTCGAGGTATTCCATGCCAAGCTGTTCCATAAGTGTATTATGGTTCAGTGCATTGAGTTCATTGATGTCGATTTCAGAGAAATTCATTTCTGATTGTTTAGCTTGCAAAGATAAGATGATATTATTTTAACCCTAAATAATTATAAACAAAAAGCCCAACACTATGTGTCAGGCTTTTTATTTGGTGGGAGTTACTGGATTCGAACCAGTGACCCCCTGCTTGTAAGGCAGGTGCTCTGAACCAACTGAGCTAAACTCCCAATATTATTAAGAACTCCCTTAATTTTGGGAGTGCAAATATAGAATGAATTTTTGAATTACAAAAATAATTTATGAAAAACCCATCACACATTACGCGTCACAGTTCATCCCCCTCAGAACGGGACGTGACGCTCAGATTAAACTGCTCCGGATGCCTCGCCACCTTATCCATATACCTGCTCTGAATATACTCAAGGTCCTTTTTATAATCCCCGGTGGGAGTGAACATCTCCATAATATCTACCTCCTTTTTCGCATAATCTATGTAAGATAATGCCAATGGGACCTTGGCCCTGAGAGAGAGATAATAAAATCCCCTCTTCCATTGTTTTTGGAGCTTACGCGTTCCTTCAGGGGTGACAACAAGATAGAAAGTGTCGTGCTTTTCAAATAACCCTGCTACATAATCCACCATTCGGTTGTTCTTTTTGCGGTCAACAGGAATACCTCCCCATCTTTTTAAAAGTCCGCCAAATGGCCAGAAAAAGGCTTCTTTCTTGATAAGAAATTTCACAGGAACATTGAGCTGGAAAAAGAACAACCTTCCCAGGAAAAAATCAAGATTGCTGGTATGAGGTGCTAACAGGAAAATGAATCTCTTTCTTTCATAAGGGAAATCTCCAACATACTTCCATCCTATGATCTTTAATATTAATCCTGATATATACTTTAACATCTCTGATAAATTGATTTAACCTGGATAATTCATAAGTTTTTCGCTATGAGAAAAACTTATGAATTATCCAGGTTAAGCAAATGTACACTTTCATTTCAAGGAATGAAAGTATTATTTTGAAGAGCCAGACCAACAATCTGTTGATTAGATTGTATTGAAGAAGCATTTATGATTACTTTTATATCTCTTTATTATGAAATCGAATTTAAATTTACAACTATGAAGAAATCAATGTTAAGAATTAGTTTAGTATTTATCCTGAGCATTTCATTTGCTATTTTATTCTCTCAGGATAAACAATACAACTGGGATGATCCAATCCCGTTTGATCCCAATGTGAGAATAGGTACGCTTGATAATGGCCTTACTTTTTACATCAGACATAATGAATTACCAAAAGACAGAGCGGAATTTTACCTGGTTGTAAATGCAGGAGCCATCCTGGAAGATGATGACCAGAACGGACTTGCTCACTTTTGTGAGCACATGGCATTTAATGGTACTGAAAATTTTGAAAAGCACGATATCATTAATTACCTGCAATCTATTGGAATGAAATTCGGACCTGAGATCAATGCTTTTACCAATGCTGATGCTACTAATTACATGTTGCAGAAAGTGCCTACTGATGATCAAACCAATCTTGATACGGCTTTGATGATACTTGTTGACTGGGCCAGCAATGTTTCTTATGAAGATGAAGAAATTGATAGTGAAAGAGGTGTTATTCATGAAGAATGGAGAACCCGCCGTGGTGCCATGTTCAGAATGATGACCAAAACCAATAAAACATTATACAAAGGCTCAAAATATGCTGATAGAGATGTTATTGGTGATATTGATATCATCGATAATTTTGAATATGATGTGATCAAGAGGTTTTATAATGACTGGTACCGTCCTGACCTTCAGGCTTTAGTTGCTGTTGGTGACTTCGATGTGGATGCAATGGAGAAACAGATCAGGGAGATGTTCGGCGAAATTCCCAAAAGGGAAAACCCTAGAATAAGAGAATTATATGAAGTTCCTGACCATAAAGAAACTTATGTTGCCATAGAAACTGATCCTGAAGCAAGTTATAATATTGTGCAGATATATTATAAACAGGATCCTATAGAAGAGATAAATCTTGGAGATTACCGTCAGTCAGTTGTTCGTCAACTCTATAATATGATGGTAAATGAAAGGCTGAATGAGCGATTGCAGGATGAGAACCCACCTTTTATTATGGCCTATTCCGCCTATACCGGCCTTACACCAACAAAAGATGCTTATGTTGCTTTTGCCCTTGCAAAAAATGATGGAATTAAAAGATCTATTCAAACTTTGCTTGAAGAAAATGAGAAAGTAAAGCGGTATGGCTTTATAGATTCTGAACTGGAAAGAGCCAAAAAGGAAATGCTAAGTGATCAAGAGGCTCAGTTCAATGAGAAAGATAAGATGGCATCAGGACAATATATGTTCAATTATTACGGACATTTCCTGGAAAATGAACCAAGTCCGGGAATTGAATTCGATTATGAATTTATTAAAAACGTTTTGCCAGGAATAAGCCTGGAAGAACTCAACGTACTCGCTCCAAAATGGATAAAAGACCATAGCAGGGTTGTTGTTATAACAGCTCCTGAAAGAGAAGATGTAATCATTCCTATGGCTCCGGAGATTATAGAAATGGTGGAGAATTCATCTGCTATGGAGATTGAAGCATATGTTGATAAAATGGCTGACATACCACTGATGGCAGAGCTCCCAACTCCAGGAACAATCGAAAAGATCAGGAAAAACAAAAAACTGGGAACCGAAGAATGGTTATTGTCAAATGGAGTGAAAGTCATTTTAAAACCAACTGACTTCAAAGATGATGAAATAATGATGAGATCATTTAGTTTTGGGGGGACTTCACTTTATGATGTGGAGGATCTGCCGTCAGCTGAGCTGAGCTCTGCCATTGCCAATGAAAGTGGCCTGGCTCAATTCGATAAGATCCAGTTACAAAAATATCTTGCAGGAATGCAGCTTCAGCTTTATCCTTATGTTGGAGGTGTTGACGAAGGATTAAATGGTAGTTCTTCTGTGAAGGATTTTGAGACCTTACTGAAAATGGTTTATCTGTATTTTGATCAGGCCCGTGAGGATGAAAAAGCTTTTAATGCTTTTATGAACAGGATCAAAGGATTTATGGAAAATAGAAAGAATGACCCGGGAGCAGCATTCCAGGATACTATTCTTGTTACACTTGCAGACTATAACCCCAGGGTTAGTCCGATGTCGGTTGAAAAGCTCGAAGAGGTTGACTTTAGTATGGCCAATTATATTTTCAAAGAACGTTTCGGAGATCCTTCAGGATTTATTTTCTATTTTGTAGGTAACCTTGACCTGGAAAAAGTAAAACCATTAATTGAGACTTATATTGGCGGACTTCCTAAAATAAAACGCAACGAAAGCTGGAAGGATAATAATGTAAGACCTCCGAAAGGAGTAATTGAGAAAGAGGTTGTAAGAGATCTTGAAGTGCCAAAAGGAACTGTAAATATCACTTTCACAGGAGAATTCGATTACGATAATTATTTCGACAGGGTGAATTTAACTGCTTTATGCGATATCCTGGATGTAAGGTATACAGAATCAATCAGGGAAGAGCAAGGTGGAACTTATGGAGTTTCTGTTCGCCCGGGAATGTATAAATATCCTTATGAGAATTACTCTGTTCGTATTCAGTTTGATTGCGATCCGCAAAATGTTGATAAGCTGAAAGCTATTGTATATGAGGAAATTGAAAAGATCAAGAAAGAAGGACCTATTGCGAAAGATCTTAATGGTGTAAAAGAGAATAAACTTAAAACCCGCAAGGAAAATCTCGAAAAAAACAATTACTGGATTAATAAGCTGAAAAGCTTTGATTATGATCAGGCTGATATTAAAGACTTTCTTAAATACGAAAATTATGTAGAGAAGTTGTCACAGGAACAATTGAAAGAAGCAGCCAATATGTATTTTGGAGATAATACAGTTGAAGTAATACTACTGCCTGCTAATGTTGAGGATAATACTGTTAATCCTATGTTAGACAAATAATTAGATTATAGATCATAGATTATAGATCATAGATTATAGATTATAGATTATAGACTTTAGATCATAGATTATAGACTATAGATCATAGATTATAGATTATAGATCATAGATTATAGATTATAGATCGTAGACAGAAAGGCTCCGCGCATTTGATGTGGAGCTTTTCTGTTTCCGGCGACTTGCCCCTTGCCCCTTGCCCCTTGCATCATGTTTCAATAAGCTTAAATAAACAACTTAAAAAAATATTTAATAAATCTTGTATACATACAACAAAAAATATCA
>CAZDWF010000132.1:0-9202 GCA_964508895.1 uncultured Bacteroidales bacterium | reverse complement strand
GTTTCAATGAGTTTTTCATCTTTGAATTCTGACAACAACCTGATAACCGTTTCGGTAGCAGTACCCACGATATTAGCTAAATCTTCTCTGGAAAGGTTAATTACACGCAAATTATCTGGGTTTTTCATTTTATAGGCAGAATTAAAAACATTATCCAGGATAAGCAGACTTTCTGCAAGTCTTTCCCGTACGGGTTTCTGTGCAATTGAGGTAAGTTTATTTTCTGCCTCTTCGAGTAATGTGCATAATAAAGTAAGAACACATTGAGATATATTTTTATACTTCTTGGAAATAGCCAGGAAGGTCTTTTTATTGATAAAACAAACCACGGAATCTTCAAGTGTGGTTGCTGAGGCAGTGTATTTTCGTTCACCCATCAGAGCTCTTATCCCCAGAAATCCTCCATCGAGGACAAATCTAACAATTTGCTCCTTGCCATCTATTCCTCTTTTAGCAATCTTAATCCTTCCTTTATTCAGGCAATAAATTCCGCTTGGAAGCATATCTTCGTAAAAGATAGTCTGCCCTTTCTTATAAATCCGGCTTACTTTATTTCTATCAAGCTCGTCTAAGTCATCAGAAATAAGTTCTGAAAAACATGTGGATGATTTAATAGTGCATTTTTTACAGGATAAATCAACGCGCATTTAGGAAGTTTTTTATTAAGTTTTTAAAGGTACAATAATTAAAACTTTAAACAAACTTTGGTGTAAACTAATAGTCACCAGTAAGTCACCAAATACACATATTTAATTATACAATAGAATGACATATTATTAAAAACAATCATTAGTACTATAATAAAGTAAGGAAGAAATCATTCACTTACTCCCTATCCTTCACATTAATTATTTTGTTTCATTCTAAACCACAAATAGTATTAATTTTGCAGGAAATATCAAATGTATTATAAATATTGAACCAATATGTGCTTAAGTATACCTGCAAAAGTTGAATCCATTGATGGTGAGATGGCACTGGTAAGTGTTGGAGGAGCAACATATAACGCCAGTCTTCAATTATTGGATGATGTTAAACCTGGTGATTATATATTATTACACACAGGCTTTGCAATTCAGAAGATCAGTCCGGAAGAAGCAGAAGAAACCCTCAAGCTTTTTGAAGAATTTGAGAAACTGAACAAACAGATAGATAAAGAGGAGAAAAATTTCAGAGAAGGGGAATAGCATATGATTAAATATATTGATGAATTTCGGGATAAAGACATTGTCTTAAAACTTGCAAGAAAAATTAAAGCTTGCTCAAACGAGCCAATGACTTTTATGGAAGTATGTGGTGGTCATACCATGGCCATTCAGAAATTTGGCATCCCTTCTTTACTTCCTGAAAATATACAACTTTTATCCGGACCGGGTTGTCCGGTATGTGTCACCAGTAGAAGGTTCATTGATCATGCAATTGCCTTTTCAAGACTCCCTGAGGTAATCATTACAACATATGGTGACCTGATCAGAGTTCCCGGATCAACATCTTCCTTGAATAAGGAAAGAAGCACCGGAGCTGATGTCAGAATAGTTTATTCAGTTTTGGATGCTTTAGAGATTGCAAAAAGTAATCCTGACAAAAAAATTGTGTTTCTTGGAATTGGTTTTGAGACAACAACACCTTCAAGTGCAGCAGGCATTCTCAATGCGAAAAGAGATGGTATTTATAATTTCTTCCTGCTTAATTCACATAAAGTGATGCCTCCTGCAATGGGGGCCTTGATTGATGAGGGTGTTAAGATAGATGGCTATATTGCTCCCGGACATGTTAGTACTATTACCGGAACAGATATTTATCAGGGTATTCCTGAGAATTACGGACTGGGATGCGTGATAAGTGGTTTTGAACCGGTAGACTTAATGCAATCGATTTTTATGCTTGCACAGCAAATGACAAGCAAATCCCCAAAAGTAGAGATACAATATAAAAGAGCTGTAACAATAGAAGGAAATACGAAAGCCCAGAAAATCATGAATGATGTATTTGAACCCGATGATAGCTGGTGGAGAGGCCTTGGAATATTAAAAGACAGCGGACTGAAGCTCAGGAAAGAGTTTCACAATTTCGATGCAGAAATATGTATTCCCGTTACAATTGAGGAAACAAAAGAAGATAAAGGATGCATTTGCGGTGAAATCCTTAAAGGACTAAAAAAACCTGCTGATTGCAAACTCTTCGGGAAAGCATGTACACCTTCAGACCCTGTTGGTGCATGTATGGTTTCTAATGAAGGAGCATGTGCTGCACACTTTATATACAGAATTAATAATTAATAATTAATAATTCTCGTGATGCGTGACGCGTAGCGCGTGACAGGTGACGGGAAAAAGCATCTCAAAATGAAACACATCCTCCTCGGTCACGGATCTGGTGGCAAGCTTACTCACAACCTCATCAATGATATCTTCTTTAAGCATTTCAAAAATGAGATCCTGAATAAAGCAACGGATTCTGCAGTTCTTGATCTTCCTGAAAACAATATTGCCTTTACAACTGATTCATTTGTTGTTGATCCAATATTTTTCCCGGGAGGAGATATTGGGAAACTTGCTGTTTGCGGAACTGTTAACGATATAGCTGTTTCCGGGGCAAAGCCACTGTATTTAAGTGCTTCATTTATAATTGAAGAAGGATTAGCTTTTGATGAGCTTGAACGAATTGTGATATCCATGGCTAAGGAAGCTAATAAAGCAGGAGTAAAAATAGTTACAGGTGATACAAAAGTTGTTGACAAAGGAAAATGTGATAAAGTATTTATTAATACATCAGGAATAGGTGTTCTTGATAAAGAGCTGGAGCATATTGGTACAGGTTCTAATATAAAGGTAGGAGATAAGATAATTATCAATGGTAGTATCGGCGATCATGGAATGGCAATAATGAGTGCACGCAATGATATAAAACTCAGCTCAGCTGTAAAATCTGACTGCGCCTGCCTGAACTCATTGATAGAAAATATATTATACAAGAGCAGTAATGTTCATTTTATGCGTGATGCAACAAGAGGAGGGTTGGGAACTGTGATTTCTGAGCTGGCAAAAGGAAATGACTACGGAGTACAGATTAATGAAGAAATGTTGCCAATCAAAGATGGTGTCAGGGGCATGTGTGAATTGCTTGGTTTTGACCCAATATATGTAGCTAATGAAGGCAAAGTAGTAATAGTAGCTTCAAAGGAAGATGCCGATAAAATTCTTGAATCCATGCAAATGCATGAGTTAGGAAAAGAAAGTCGAATAATTGGTGAAGTTCAGAATGCGCATCCTGGAAAAGCATGGCTAACTACTTCAATAGGTGGAAACCGCATACTCGATATGCTTTCTGGTGAACAGCTGCCGAGAATATGTTAACAAATTCTATTTATAACCATACTCGTCGTAAAACCTTCTGATTCCTGTTTCAAGATCTTCAAATACTATATAATGGTTTTTACAACCTTTCCTTGAACAGAAACTTACCCTTCCGCCTATGCAGATATTAAAAGAAACAATGGGAGCATCACAGCTTGTGCACTTAACATCTCTATGTAAGCTATCTTTACAATGAGGACAAAACATATTTACTATTTCGTTCTCTGGAATTGCAACATCGCTGGTAAAACTATAATCTCCGTATATTGAGCTCAGGTTCAGTCTTCCTTTTGTTTTATCTATTAAGATAATATCAACAAAAATACGTTCTTTGTTATTTATCAGGACTTCTTGAGTCATTAATGATTTTCCGCACAGCGGGCAACTAACTTGTAAAGAAACGGGTTTAGGTGACATAATTTTCCTCCTTTTTTATATATATAATTAAAATTACAACAAATTGTAGTTACTTCCAAATAATTAAACTGTTAATTTTTTCACGTTTGGCTGGTATAATTTTATAATTTTGCAGAATAAAATGCTCTATGCACGAACTTAGTATTGCTATAAATATAATTGAAAATATTGAAGATGAAACAAAAAAAATTAATGCTACTTCAATATCCGATCTTACCATTGAAATAGGAAGACTATCAGGAGTTGTAATGGAAGCACTGGAGTTTGCTATGCAAGAAGCAGTTAAAGGAACAATCTTACAGGATGCCAGAATTGCTTACAATACAATTGATGCTAAAGCAAAATGTAATTCCTGCGGAGAAGAATACTTAACCGAAGATTTCTTCTCCGTCTGTCCTAAATGCAACAATCCTTACAGCGATATAACTGAAGGCAAAGAGCTTAGGATAACTAAGATAAAGATAATTAGTAATGAGTGATTATGTTAGATGTTAGATGTTAGATGTTAGATGAAAGATACAAGTTGCAATAGAAGAAAGCCGATGGTTTTCAATCATTGTTAATTATTAATTATTAATTTAATTCTAAAGGTATGTGTGGAACTTGCGGATGCAGCGAATCAAACGGAGTAAAGATCACCAAGCCAGGAGATGAACATTCTCATGAGCATACTCACGATCATACTCACGGAGAAATGAATCATTCTCACAATCATTCTCATCATCATCATCATGATCATTCTCATGATCATTCTCATGGACACGAGCATGCTCACAATCACCATCATGAAGATCATGATCACAGCCATTCACATGAGATGGACCTTGAGATTGATGTTCTGCGTAAGAACAACTTACTTGCAGAAAGAAACAGAGGATACTTTGATGCAAAAAATATCCTCACGCTAAATATGGTTAGTTCACCCGGATCAGGGAAAACTACTTTGCTGGAAAAGACTATAAAAAAAATAAGCAATGCATTCCAGGTATCGGTCATTGAAGGTGATCAACAAACCATGAATGATGCAGAAAGGATAAAAGCTTCAGGAGCTCCGGTTGTTCAGATCAATACAGGATCAGGATGTCATCTTGATGCTGATATGATAAATAAGGCTGTAAAAGAACTTCAGCCTGAAGAAAACTCAGTGCTTATCATTGAAAATGTTGGCAATCTTGTTTGCCCAAGCATGTTTGATCTTGGTGAATCTTTCAGAGTTGTTATCATCAGCACTACAGAAGGCGAAGATAAACCTTTGAAATACCCCAATATGTTTGAGTCATCAAACCTTTGCATCATTAACAAAACTGATTTACTTCCGTATGTGGATTTTGATGTGGAAAAAGCAAAGGAATATGCAAGAAAGGTAAATCACCACCTGGAGTTTATAGAACTTTCTGCTAAAACAGAAGAAGGACTAGAAAAGTGGATTGACTGGATACAAGATACAAGATGAAAGATGAAAGATCTGCAAGCCGAAGCTTAAGCGATGGCTTGAAATATAGTATATCTCCCATAGGGGTGATCCACACTCCATATACAGATATGGCTCCATTTCATCAGGATGAGAGTATTGAAGGTGAGTTTTCTATCAAAGTTTTTGAGAAATTTGCCAAAGGTCTTGATCAATTAAATAAATTCAGTCATATTATAATTTTATTCTATTTCGATAGAAATAAAGAAACCAGACTTACAGCACATCCTCCCAAATTAGATGGTGAAGAGGTAGGTGTTTTTGCAAGCAGGTCACCTTTCAGACCAAATCATATAGGAATAAATATTCTTAAACTTCACAGGATTGAAAATAATATCCTGTATACTTCTCATATGGATATCCTGGATAATACACCTCTGATTGATATTAAGCCATATATTCGAGATAATGATAGTAAAGCTGAAGCTAACAGGGGGTGGTTACCTTAGGGGAGATATAAGTCGCAAGATGCAAGATGCAAGTCGAACCGCAGCGGGAATCCCACCCTGGCGGGAATGCAAGATATAATACCAAATCGACATAGCCCATCACCTCTTTAATTCATCACGATCTTTTGTTGTGAAATATTAACACTGTTAATTTTATAACAAATTTCTTGCTATTTAATTTTACAGATATTATTTTTGTCTGTTATCAAATTAACAGATCATCTTAATATCATGAAACATTTACCCCACAAAACAATAGCCCGGTTAAGCCAATACAGAAGAGCCTTACTGCTTTGCCACTCCAATGGCAAAACTCATATTTTTTCACATGAAATTGCTAAGATACAACACATAACAGCTGTACAGGTGCGTCGCGACATAATGCTAATTGGTTATACAGGCACACTTAGAAAAGGCTATAATGTTAAAGAATTAATTGACCTGATTGGAATGATTATCGACAGTGAAGTTGGCATTAATGTATGTATAGTGGGTATGGGTAATCTTGGCAGGGCTATTACAAATTATTTTAGCGGAAAAAGGATAAAACTCTCTATTGCTGCATGTTTTGACAATGACATGGGAAAAATCGGCAAGAAAATTTCAGGAGTTGAAGTCTTTGATATTGAAGAAATTGCTGAAGCAGTAAAACAGAAAAACATTCAGATAGGTATTATGACGGTTCCTGGTGAATTTGCTACAGAAATAGCCGAAAAGCTTGTAAAAGCAGGTGTTAAAGGAATATTAAATTACACTCCTAATCCTGTAAATGTTCCTAATAATGTATTTCTGGAAGAATATGATATGATCACTTCACTTGAGAAAGTGGCTTTTTATGTTAAAACACACGATGATTAGCTAAACCATTGTAACTCTGGTTCCGCCATCATCAATACCAAGCTTGGTAGTCTGTGTAATAATAGTATCCCTTCCTGTATTTTCAACAAATTGAATTGCTGCTCTGACTTTGGGAGCCATACTGCCTTCAGCAAATTGTCCTTCTTCAAGGTATTTCCTTGCTTCAGCAATAGACATTCTGTCTATAGCTTTTTCCTGAGGTGTGTTAAAATTGATACAAACCTTTGGTACATCAGTCAGGATGAATAGTTTATATGCATTAATCTGTGTAGCCAGCAATGCAGAAGCAAGATCCTTATCGATAACCGCATCAATTCCCTGCAATTTATTTTCTGCAACATAATATACAGGTATTCCACCTCCACCCACAGCAATTACAATATGTCCTTCCCTGGCAATTTTCCTGATAGTTTCTGTATTATTAATATATAATGGACGCGGTGAAGGAACAACTCTTCGATATCCTCTGTTCCTTGGGTCTTTTGCAAAAATAGCCTTTGTTGCCGCTGTTATTTGTCCGGCCTCTTCCTTGTTATAAAATGGACCAACAGGTTTTACAGGGTTTTCAAATGCAGGATCATCTTTACTAACCATCACCTGGGTTATAATAGTAATAATATCATTATCTATCTCATGCTTATTAAAAACATTACGAAGTTGCTGCTCCAGCACATAGCCTATATATCCCTGTGAGTATGCAACACTAATATCAAGAGGCATGTCAGGGATATCAAACATTTTGCTGGCTGCATAATTAGCAAGCATAATATTTCCAACCTGTGGGCCATTACCATGGGTAATAACAAAATTATAGTCATTATCAATTAATGCTAATAACCTCTCACATGTCAGATAAGCATTCTTTTCAACTTCATCAATAGTACCTTTTTGCCCGCTATTTATAAGGGCATTTCCTCCAAATGCAACAACAGCTAACTTTTTCATTTTATTAATCTTTTGGCAAAACTATGAATATTTTAATGATCTGTGATACTAACTTAGTATAATTAAAGCTCTGTTTTGATTATTTAGCATTACTGGCCACTGGGCACTGGTTGTTGTAAGCCATATGCTAAAACTAATTATTAATTGTAAAGCCATGACATCTGTTTAGGAAAACAATGTATATTAGTATAATAAATCTAAAAAAATATTGAAAAACAACAAACTTTCACAAGTTGGTTTAACAGGAGGAATTCTTGTATTTCTCCTGATAATTATATTAGGAGATTTAGAGCCCGGCAAACCTGAGATTACTTTCACTTTTGCCATTGCCATATTAATGGCTATATGGTGGATCACAGAAGCTGTCCCTCTTGCTATCACTTCCCTCCTGCCCGTCTTCCTCTTTCCATTGCTCGGCATTCTTGATGGCAATACAATATCATCAACCTATTTTAATCATGTGATCTTTCTCTTCATTGGTGGTTTCATTATAGCCCTGGCAATGCAAAAATGGAATTTACACAGGAGGATAGCATTGAGGATACTGATCTTTACAGGGACCAGCCCTGCAAAAATATTGCTGGGATTCATGTTCGCTACTGCATTTCTATCTATGTGGATATCAAACACTGCAACTGCAATGATGATGATCCCAATTGCTATGTCGATAATTGAAGAACTGCAAAACAATATGGGAAAAGAGAACATAAAAAAATTCACTGTCGGCTTACTATTAGGAATTGCATATAGTGCTTCTATAGGCGGAGCATCAACCCTGGTTGGAACTCCTCCTAACCTTTCTTTTGTCAGGATATTTCAAATATACTTTCCACAGGCTCCGGAGATCAGCTTTGCCACATGGTTTATTTTCGCAATACCTTTAACAATACTTTTCTTTATAATTATCTGGATTTATCTTTTTGTTCTTTTCAAACCAAAGAAAGGAAAATGGAAAGCTGAAAATTCACAAAGTCTGAGATCGCAATATCAAAATCTCGGGAAAGCAAATTTTGAAGAAAGAGCTGTATTTATAGCTTTTATCTCTGCTGCTATATTATGGCTGACAAGATCAGATATAATAATTGGCAGTTTTTTTATTCCAGGATGGTCAAAGATCTTTAAATCACCTGAATTTATCAACGATGGGAGCATTGCGATATTTATTGCAGTGATACTCTTTATCATTCCATCGAAAAACCACAAAGGGAAAAAGCTCATGGATTGGAATACAGCAGTAAAACTACCATGGAATATTGTATTACTTTTTGGTGGTGGATTTGCATTGGCCACAGGTTTTAAAGAATCTGGATTATCCATTTGGTTTGGAAATCAGCTAAGCTGGGTCGCTGACGCCCACCCTATCATGATCATTTTTACTATTGCATTAATGATGACCTTCCTTACGGAATTAACATCCAATACAGCAACTACTGAAATGATATTGCCGATATTGGCAGGCTTATCATTTAATATTGGAATCAACCCGCTGTTTCTTATGATACCTGCAACCTTATCTGCATCTATGGCATTTATGCTTCCTGTTGCTACACCTCCAAATGCTATAATATTTGGCACCAATAAAATATCAATGATAACGATGGCAAGAACCGGATTCATACTAAACATTATTGGTGCCATATTAATTACCCTTGCAACTTATTTCTGGGGATCTTATATTTTCAATATTGATCTAAATACATTTCCTG
>CAZDWF010000131.1:0-9248 GCA_964508895.1 uncultured Bacteroidales bacterium | reverse complement strand
ATACTGAAAACTACCATAAACCTTAACCTATTTTTTAATAACTGGTCTTTCCTGAAAGAGTTTTATTATCAAACTGAATGACGCTGAAGTAAATATCCGGATTAAACACGTCTATCGTGACATTGATGAATAGGGCGGGGCGGAGGGCAGAAACTCTACCTGTCTCTTGTCCTACGCATTCAAATATGGTTGCAAATAGGGCATCCTGTCACCGTAACGATCAAAAAGTTGTTTTGCGTTTTGTAAATCCCCAACAGCTTTTCCATTTGTGTTTTCTTCGCTTGAATGAATCAGTCTTGCACATTTCTTAAAGTCCTCAACAGCCCCTTCCTTTTCACCCAAGCCCATATAAGCCAAACCTCGGCAGTAAATTGCGACAATTTGAAATGGATAACGATCAATTACCCTGCGAGTAAAATAATTTATCGCTCTTTTGTAACGGCCATGTTTCAGGTTGCTATTGTTAAAAAAATTACGGTCTATATGTGTATCATATGCCAGTTGTGTAAGCTTCTCACCGGTTATTTCGGGGGTATCAAAATCTCTGTGTTGCCAACGACTATCCCAATCATATGTTTCAGGATTAATAACACCCATTTCCACAAACTGCTCAAACATTTCACTTCCGGGTAATGGTGATGCGCAAAGAAAATGTACCCAATCAACATCAACGGAATAGGCGAAATTGATTGATTCCTGCATCAATTCAAGCGTCTCACCCGGGAAACCAAGAATAATGGGTATATCAATTTCCATGTCTGTTGTTCGCGCACACTGTATTAGCCGTTTAGCTTTGGCAAGAGGAACGTTTTTCTTTATTATATGTTTCTGCGTATATGGGGATCCCGATTCAACATTCAAGGTGATCTGATTAATGCCCATGTCGCAGACAACGTCAATAGTCTTTTCATCAATTATTTTCACACTTAAACCATTTCTTATCCCGATTTTGCCATGCCACCCATTAGTCCTGATTCTATCCGCTAGTTCTAAAAATCTTTTCTTATTTTTAGCAAAAAGGTCATCCTCTACCCACACTTTTTCAAAACTCAAATCTTCAATAAGATGATGCAGTGCCATTATAATCTTATCATTACTTTTGAATCTCATAGCCCGACCGTGAACAGAATGGCTAGCGCAAAAAGTACATTTAAACGGACAACCACGGGACCACATAATATGTATAGCGCCTTTGTTTTTAATATTTGAATTTTTTCTGTAAAAATCGATATCAAGAAGATCATAGGCAGGTATTGGGATGCTGTCTAAATCATCAATCATTGGACTTAATTCATTCTTATTCGTGGCGTTTTTCAGTTTCTGCCGGTTGTAAATACCGGAAATATTAATGTCCCTGCCCTGCTTTGTTGTGTCCCTATACTCCTTAAGAAATTCAACAAAAGACAGTTCTCCTTCACCCCTCATGACGTAATCAATATTTGGATTAGACAGGAAATGGTCACAACAATTTGTTGCCTGGTGGCCGCCACAAATGACAATGGAATCGTTCCATTTCTCTTTTACCATTTCAGCAATTTTCAAAGAACTTTTTTGAGAATTTGTAAACATAATCGAAATACCAACAATATCCGGCACCCAATTAACAGCATCTAGTTCCGACCTAATAAACTGTTCTGCGCTCATTTTTGGAGTAACATCTTTCTCTAAATATATTTTATGCAGATCCACAGCAATATCCAAGAGAGCGATGTTAATATTGCTAATCTGCTTTCGCACATAAGCAGCAAGTTCTAATAAGCCAAGAGGTGTTTCAAAGGTAGGAACTCGCTTTTGGGACTTATCTAAAAAGCACTCCTGATCTCTCATTGGCATAGGGCTAGGATTGACCAATAGCAAGTTTATTTTCCGGCCACACATTCTCATATCCATCTCCTAATTATCTCTTAATTCTCTTGTCAGGAGTCTCCTGAAATGATCTCTAAATATAGATTACTAAACAGCCCTCTCCAAAATCAGGCGACTTACAAAAGATCTCATTTATAGGTCGATTTACGTTGGGATTTCAAACGCTATTCCTTTTATCCTCTATCCACCCCACCTTATTTCTCCTCCAACCCATCTTTCTAAGGAGGTTCGAGGCACCTTTTGGGTCATGTTGCATATACCTCAAAGGAACAGTTGAGCGTGTAGTTGGTAGGTTTGCTGCTGACCTTTTATCTTTAAGAAAGTCGAAGCATTTTTCCCGAAAGGTCACCAAATCTTTCCTTGTTAATTTATGAGGCTCAAAAAAGGGGCATTCAATATTTCCATGTAAATTTTCAAAATCAACAAAATCGCCAACCTTAAAAGGTAGTAAACCATTTTTCATACAATAATTAAATAACTCTGTACCTGGGTATGGGGTAGCAAAACTTGCACTGAACGCGTCAAGAGGCAAAGTTTTTATCATCTCATAGGTTTCCTCAAGGGTTTTATGTGTTTCTTCCGGCATTCCAATAATAAAAAATCCCATTATAAATAAATGCTTATGCCTTGCACAAGATTCGACAATCTCGTATATCTTCTCGTTCTTTAGTCCCTTTATCATAACCTTATTCCTTATATACTCGGAACCAGTTTCAATACCGACACTTATTCTAACCAACCCAGCCTCGACCATCGCGTCAATTATCTCCTCGTCTAATCTGTTTATTGCAACGCCGTTGGGAGTATCGAACTGGATATTCATACTTCGCTTCACTATGCCGTTGCATATTTCTAAAGTTCGCTTTTTATAAAACGTCATATTGTCGTCCATAAACTGAAAATACCGAACATTATACTCCCTATAAAGATATTCCATCTCATCTAAAACATTCTCTGCGGATCTGCACCTGATCTTGGGGCCATGCACTAACCACATACTACAAAAGGAACAACGGTTTGGGCAGCTTCTGCTTGAAATAATAGGAAAGGGTTGACCCGCTTCTATCCCTCTTGGAGAATACCAATTCGATGTGTTCATATTATAATATTCTTTTATGTTAAGAATGCCGTAATCTATAAATGCCAACTCATCTAGGTCCGTAATAAATTCCTTCTTGCGGTTTACTTTTATAGTACCTTTATCCCTAAACGCAACACCATCTATAGTTTCCAAAGACCCATTGCCGTCAATTAAACATTTAATCAACTTTAAGAAGGAACGTTCACCCTCACCCATGACAACATAGTCAATAGCATCATATCTGCTCAATATCTCCATGTAAAATATTGTGGGGTGTATTCCACCAATCACGATGGGAATTTCCGGAAACCTTTTTTTAATTTCATTAGCTGTTACTTTTACATACTTGAATACTCCAGAAAACAAACTGCTTATACCAATAATATCCGGTCTATAGCTTTTAATGTAATAGCAAACTTCAGTTATGATGTAATCATTCAGCAGCTCTTCGTTGAACTCCCTTGAATAAAAATAGTTATTAATATCTACTATCCTTACATCAATTTTATTTTCCTTCAGTACCGTACTAATAGACAACAGTCCATAAGGAAAATAATTATCAGACGAAATAAGCTGATCTCCAGGAACTGGTGGGTTGATAAGTATTACCTTTGCTTTCATCTTATAAGTTTAACCTATGGTAAACGGTTTTTTTGATATGGGAGCGCTAAACATGTCAGCCATTGATTGGTCTATGATTTGTGCAGCTTATAGGGTCAGTCCCCTTTAACGCATTATCATATCTATTGATCTGCCATAACTAACCGACATTGTTACTGATAATTACCTTCGCACAATTTTTCACATAACAACCATCGCTTTTATTACTCTATCTTTATAGCCCGATGCTAATTCAAATACCTCTTGTACTTTTTCCAGAGTATATCTATGGGTAATAAAATCTTTCAAATCTTTATCTTTGAACATATCATGACATTTATGCAATGTTTGATTTGATCTTCTTACATTGTAAATTTTTAATTCCCTTATTCTGGCCTTATGCGGGTTATATTGCAAATAATCATAAGTTGGGATTCCTATCAATACGACTTTTCCTCCTGGGGCTGCAGCATCGAAGCACGAAGCTACAGTGTTTTGCATTCCGGCAGCATCAAAAGCAATATCCACTCCTAACCCATCAGTATAATCTTTTATAAAATTAATAGTAGTAAGGTCCTCTTTTAACACAAAATCAGCCCCTCTTTTTTTTGCGAAATCAAGTCTATAATCTAATTTGTCAACAACAAATACTTTGGACGCACCAGCCATTTTAACCAAACTGAGTACGCTTAAACCAATCGGTCCCACACCAAATATTGCTACTGTCGAATGCATCTCAAAACCACTTATTTTTAAAGAATGAAATCCTACCCCAATCACTTCCAAAAAAGCAGCCTCCTCAAAACTTATGTTCTTATCAACTTTAAAGAGTTGTCTCTCTTTAACAACTATATATTCCCTTAAAGCCCCCGGTAAACCCTTAGATCCCATAAATGATCCATTTTGACAAAGATTATGTAATCCTGCTAAACAGTACAAACAATGCAGGCAAGGACAAATGGGTTCAATAGCGACTCGATCACCATTATTAAACCATTTGCTTCTGTTAGAATCAGCAACAACACCCGCAGGTTCATGCCCCATTTCCATCGGCAAATTTTCTTTAAATGAGCCCAAGCCTCCTTTCAGAAAGTAGTGAAGATCTGAACCACATATTCCTACCGCTTTAAGTTTAATCAATATTTCGTCCGGTCCTAGCTTAGGAACCTCTTCTTCTGTAATACCCATTTTCCCAATTTCTACTAACTTAGCTACTTTAGTTTTCATGGCCAACCTCACATAAATTCTTTTTCTGCGTTTAACAAAACTTCACTCACATAATCAATTTCTTCCAGTAATAGTTCGGGATATAGTGGCGGACAAATATGGTTTTTACAAATATCGTTCGTAACAGGTAATTCTAAGCCTTCAAATTGCTCTTTATACAACGGTTGCTGGTGAATGGGGATTTTATAAACTTCTCCTGTAAGTGTAATATTTTTTTCTTTGCAATATTGCCTTAACCATTCCCTATCAATGCTAATTTTAAGAATACACTTATAGTATGAGCAGTAACCGGACTTCTGAGTTACTAGAACATATGAACTGCCCTCAAGGTTCTGGATGTATCTGTTTAAAAGCTCGTTCCTTTTTGCAACCCTCCTTTTCACCCTTCCACATTCTAAATATCCCATGAGTCCTGTAAACTCACTTATTTTATAATTTGCGCCCTGACTATTTACACAGATTGCGCTGTTATTATTATCTCTACCAAAATTCTTTAATGATCTTATTTTGTCATAATAGTTAGGATTATTGGTTGTAACCATTCCACCTTCGCCAGTTGTCATAACTTTAGTCGGGAAAAAACTAAAACAGCCTATATCTCCGATTGTACCAGCATATTTACCTTCTACGGTAGATCCATGAGAATGAGCGGCATCTTCAATTAAGGGCACGTTGAATTGTCTGCATATTTCACGTATTTCTTTGTAGTTATGCGATATAATACCACCTATATGAACCAAAATAACAGCGCCTACGCCTTCTGATATTTTCTCTTTGAGTGACTTTGGGCAAATAGCCATATATTCTGACTCAATATCAATTAGCTCTATGATACCACCGGCATTTGTGATTGCAACAGTTGTAGCAAAAAACGTATTGCTAGGAACAATAACCTTTTTACCTCGAACATCAATAGTCCTCAAGGCTATTTCTAATGCTGCCGTACCTGAAGTTACCGCAATACAGTGTTCAGAATTGGTCAGTTTGCCAAACTCAGTTTCGAACTTTTTAACATATTTTGACTCAGAAATAGAATCTGAAGTGAGTATTTCTCTCACACCTCTTTGAAAATCAAAGATAAAAGAATCTTGAAACTCAAGCTTATAAATTGGAATCGTATACATCACCATCTACTTGTAGAAATTTCAATTTTTCAATTTTTTCTTATAGACAGCTGGACAGCCAGCTACCAACGTATTCTTTTCTACATTTTTAATTACAGTAGAACCAGCTGCAACATAAGCATTTTCCCCGATGGTAATTTTTGGTATAACAGTGGCGCCAGTCGCAACAAATGCACCCTTTTTCACAGTAACGAAACCTGATAGAGCAACATTAGGTGAAATCTGCACATAATCTTCCAACAAATTATCATGTTCGATTACAGCACCAGTATTTATAATTGTTCCATTCCCGATTTCAGTCCCAGCGTTTATTATAGCACCGGCACATATTAAATTACCCCAGCCTATCCGGCTAAATTTTGAAATTATAGCAGTCGGATGAATGGCATTCAAAGGTGGTTGCCCAGTAAGATCTAACAGATATCTAATAATATCTTCTCGCATCGCATTGTCACCAGTTGCTACAAAATAATCTATATCCGGCTGACATAATAAGGCCTTGTTTTTTTTATCTTCAACTTTTCCTAAAAGCATTGGTTTTATGCTTCCCCAATTTCCCTTTTTAACATAATTATCCATAAACCCGACAACTTTAACCTTCATAAGATTAAAAATGTCATAAGCAATTTTTGAACCTGCCTGCCCCCCAATAATAACTACTTTTTTGTTTGCCGCGGTCATTATTACTAACAACAATTAAAAAAATACAAAGGATTTATAGTTCATGACAAACTTGACACTTTTAATTACATAACTATTTAAATTTTGACATATAAATTTCAAAGGCAACGTTTGCCTTTGAGGGTAACACACGCTCATAACCATCCTGTATAAGATCGATATTTTTTTTATAACCAATCATTTCCTGTTCCATATCCTTTATCAAATCGTGAACATTCCTGTTCTGGAATACAGTGGCTTTATTATATACGACAAATGGTTTTTGATTTACTGGATATAATTGTTGCAATATATAAGCACCCCATATATCATCCATCCTGCCAATGTGTGGTAACACCATATAATTAGGAATTACACTACGATGTAAAAAAGTATTTTGGCTATTGAAAGGAGAAATTCTATCACAGGAAAAGGGGGGAAAATCCTCAAACTCGACCTCCGGCCTCTGTGTAATTCTACACACAGCATCGACGTCGGGATCACCGTTCCAGAAATCAGCCTGCACTAAACATATTACCTTTTTTTTACCTAAAAATATTGCGTCACGTTTAGAAACATATTGTAAAGGGAAACCTCTGTGCCAAAGGTTTTTGTGTTCAGTCACATAAATTGGGTCAAACACATCTATTGTAGTTGTATATAGATTAACTTCAACTTCCTGGCCAACAAATAAATCCTCACCCCAATCATCATAAGGTATATTGTCATCATCAACAGTTGCGATAATATCTGCTCCCATTTGATAAGCTTTGATAAATGCAAAATTTCTTCTTTGAATACAGTTCCATCCAATTGCATCACTTAACTCTTTAGAAATCTTTTCCTGGTCTTCAGGTGATAAATAAGTCACATTTTCAAGTTTTTTATATTCGTTATGAGGAGTCTTTAAATCACCAGCTATCACAACATGCCAATCGGTTTTTGTAATGTACTTTAATATGGATTCAGTAGGTGGATAGATAGTAGTAGTTGCAATTATTTTATTCACTTATTTCCCCTTAATACAGGTGGTCTGTTGTGTATCAGTAATATCCCAACGTTTTGCATTGATAGAGGCTAAATCCCTTACTATTACTGCGTTTCCACACGATACCATGTGTAATCGACTTGAAGTGGAATTCGGAAAGGCTACCTAGATAAATCAATAAGTTATAGGTCATAAAATCCGGTTTTTTAAAATGTTGGGACACCAGTGGTTGTGTATAAATTTTGTTTTGCTTTCTGAACCTGTTCATTTATCCAGGCATACGTCTTTTCCAGACCTTTCTTAAGCGGGAATGAGGGAGCCCAGCACAATTTTTCCTGGATCATGGTGTTATCAGATTTTCTCCCCCTGACCCCCAAGGGGCCGGAAATATGTTTGATAGACAAGTTTTTCCCAGCTATGTTCATGGCCATCTCAGCAAGCTGGTTAATTGTGACCATTTCATCAGATCCGATATTTACAGGCCCTGTCCAGTCAGACCGTATCAAGCGAAGGGTTCCCTCCAGGCACTCATCAATATAAAGAAAGGATCTTGTCTGCTTTCCGTCACCCCAGATCTCGATCTCACCGCCATCAGGTGTGGCAGCAACTTTTCTACAAATAGCTGCAGGAGCCTTCTCCCTTCCATCACACCATGCGCCCTGCGGCCCGAATATATTGTGATACCTAGCTATACGCACCTCCATTCCATAGTTTGTTGCAAAAGCCAGATAGAGCCGTTCACTGAATAATTTCTCCCACCCGTAATCACTGTCCGGTTTTGCCGGATAAGCACTATCTTCGGCACAGTTTGGGTTTTCAGGATCCATCTGATTATATTCAGGATAGATACATGCTGAAGAGGAATAAAAAATTTTCTTTACATTCCTTTTGTGGCACGCTTCCAATATATTCAGGTTTATTAGACCTGAGTTGTGCATTATGTCAGCGTCATTTTTACCTGTAAATACATATCCGGCACCTCCCATGTCCGCAGCCAGTTGATAGACCTCGTCAAAGTGTCTATCTACCACGCTACGGCAGATTATTGGATCACGCAAGTCCCCGATCATGAAATCATCAGCTTCTGTAAGTGCAAATTCGGGATATTTCAGATCAACACCACGAACCCAATATCCTTCTTTTTTTAAGCGTTTTACTAAATGGCTCCCAATGAAACCACCTGCACCACATACTAAAACATTCTTTATTTCCATAAAGCCCCCAACTATAACTGTATGATGTTATGACAATTTAAGACTTTGCACAATTCTTATACCCAACAATTATAATAGCAACTACATCTTTATAACCAAATCTTTTTTTCAACTACAACTGGCTTATTTAATTGTCGATACTGTAATTGTTATTGACATTGTTATTAATTGTTGAAGAAGATTGAATGATCTGGGATGGGGTTAATAAACCTTTTATATAATAATACAGTAGCCCTAACGAATATATAAATAACATATAACTAGTAGCAATTCCAGCTAAAATCTTAATCGCTGTCTTTGCTATTTCATTAAAGATTTTGAAATGATACCTAATAAAGTTATCAGGATAGACATAATAATACGTTAAAATATCCCCAAATATTTTACGACTAAAATGTACTACATTATCATAGCTGTCAATATTTCCATTGGTAGGAATAATTACTACATCAAAATTATTTTTAATCAAACCAGCAAATTCCTGAGAT
>CAZDWF010000130.1:0-9298 GCA_964508895.1 uncultured Bacteroidales bacterium | reverse complement strand
TTTTTGTGAAAAAGATGGATGACTATGGTATTTCCTGGAGGATACTGCGCCCTTCCAATGCAGAAGAATTATTCAGTAAGAAAGATGTTGATGGCGGACTTATTGGAGGCGCATCTCTTGATGCTGGAGATTTCCTGGGAATTATTAATCAAAGGATCAAAAAGCAGTAAGGCGGATGTCATATAAAGAATTGATCCTGAGCTTTCCAGACAACAGGAAATATGAATGGGATATTGTTATTAGCAGGCTGTCAGACCTGGGCTTTGATAGTTTCTGGGAAGATGACAGACGCCTGCTGGCATATTTTGATAAGGATGATGTTGATATAGAATATATTAAATCCTCTATTATTAAAGATGCCGGGGAAGAGATAATCCTTGAGGTCAATGAAATAGAAGAGAAGAACTGGAATAAAGTGTGGGAGAGTAATTTCGATCCGATTGAGCTCAGAAATGATTGCTATATACATGCTCCTTTTCATCCTGAAAAAAGCGGGTTTAAATATGATCTTATCATTGATCCCCAGATGGCTTTCGGAACAGGGCATCATGAAACGACATTATCGATGATCGAACTTATCATGAATTTGGATGTTAAAGAAAAGTCTGTGCTTGATATGGGATGTGGAACAGCTGTCCTTGCAATACTTGCAAAGAAAATGGGATCAGCAACAACATGGGCTGTCGACAATGATGAATGGGCTGTTAAGAATAGTATTCATAATGCCATTCTGAACAATACAGAAGATATTGAAATATTTAGTGGCGATGCGAACTTCGTGAAAAACATAAGCTTCGATATAATATTTGCAAATATCAATCGTAATATCTTACTGAGAGATATATCTGTTTATAATTCTTATTTGAATAAGCCAGGTTATTTACTTCTTAGTGGGTTTTACGAAAGAGATCTTCCAATGATAGAAGAGGAGGTTGCTAAGATCGGACTTACTAAAAATGAATTAATTAAGAATAATGAATGGATAGCAATTAGCTTTGTTAAAGACTAGTGGATGAGAAAAATTTACTTAATTATACTATTATTAGCTGTTTCTTTTTGGGGTCGCTCCCAGGTAATTGATTCCTTCCCGCATAATCAGGAAGAGTATTTCCTGAAAATCACTGAATTCCTGGAGAAAACTAATAACAAACAACGCCTTGAAGAGGCAAGAAATGTACTCGATAATTTTTCTGAGCACTGGAATTCGAATTATTTCAATAATTCGATGAGAACCAAGATTTATGATCTGTCGGATATAATGAAGAAAAAGCGTATGTATGCTTTTCCTCATTTCTATAATTTTATATCCTGTCTGAATTATATGTCTGAGAACAAGCTCAGTAAAGAGAGTTTTAACTCATGGTCAATTAAGGTAGAAGAGGTAGGCCAGGAGAGAAAATCGATAAACCTGGCATCATTTTTAAAATACAATATTGAATTTTTTGAAGAACATCTGTTAAATAAAGAAAGAAGCAGGAACTGGTATTATGATAAAGCAACATATCGTTTTGAAAATGATACCGCTTTCGTGATTGTTTTCGACAAACTTGATCTTAAATGTGTTACCAGAAATGATAGTTCTGAGATTTTTAACACAAGAGGTGTGTATAATCCAGGATTAAAGAAATGGATAGGAAGAGGAGGGAAAATTTACTGGTCAAGAGTTGGATTGAAAGATGAAATTCATGCGGAACTTAAAGATTATAGTATTAATACAACATTGATTCGTTTTAAGGCTGATTCAGTCGTTTTGCATGATAAAAAGTTTTTCAGGAAATTGATGCTGGGATCTCTTGAAGAGGTAATTCAATCAGGGCCAACATCAGAGAAATCCTCATACCCTCGTTTCAGGTCATATTTCAGAGATTACTATCTGGAGGATGTTTTTAAAGGTGTAGCTCTTGAAGGAGGAATAGAAGTTCATGGAGGTAAACTCATCATTTCTGGTAGCAAATATGAAAATGCCAGAATGGATATAATTAATGGGCATAAGGTAAAAACATACTTTAAATCTCCTGAATTTATAATTTTTAATAATGAGATAACGTCGTTAAGTTCATCGTTTTCAGTGGTTTTTAATGGTGATTCTATATATCATCCGAAGGTGAAAATGATGTATGAATCGGATAAAAGAATGATTACCCAATACCAGATTTACGACACACGAAATATAGCCTATTACGATTCCTATCATGAAATTGATATTTATGCAGAGGCTTTATACTGGAATCTTGATTCCAGTGTTTTATCCTTTGAAAGCCTGAGAGGATTCAATCTGCAGAGCGAGGTGATTTTTGAATCCGAGAATTTCTTTTCCGAAAATGATTATTATAAATTGCAAGGACTGGATGATCAAAACCCTCTTGTCTTGCTTAAAAATTATAGCAAAGCATTTGGGACAGATATTGTCAAACCTGCACTGCTGGCTGAATACATGAAGATGCCGGAGGAACAGGCCATATCTAACTTATTATTACTGGAAGCTAAAGGGTTTATTGTTTATGATGTTGACAAAAGAGAGGGAAAGATCAAAAAGCGGATGTTTGACTTCCTGGAAGCAAGAGCCGGCATACAGGATTATGATGTTATGAAGTTTTCATCTAATACAAAAATTATTAGTAATGCTGACCTTAACCTGAATAATTTCGATTTGAATATTAAGGGGGTTGATGAGATATATCTTAGCAATCCGCAGAAGGTATTTATCTTCCCTATAGATGGAAATATAGTGATGAAGGAAAACAGGGATTTTATTTTTCAGGGTAGGGTACAGGCCGGGCTTTTTAACTTTTACTCAAGAGAATGTTCATTTGAATATGATTCATTCAGGCTTAATATGCCTACCATTGATTCAATCAGTTTTTATGTTAACCGTTTGAGAAGCGATACGGTTGGCAGAAAAAAGGATGATGATACGGAAACAGGTCAGCAACAGCCTCGAAATGGTATTGAGGAGAAGCAGGATCTTATAAAAATTCAATCAGTTATAGAGGACTTAAGCGGTTATATTTTAATTGATGTTTTTAATAACAAATCAGGATTGAAGTCTTATCCGGATTACCCGATATTTAACAGTACCAGCTCTTCATATGTGTATTATGATAAACAAAAGATAAGGGACGGTGTCTACGGCAGAAATGATTTTTATTATCAGCTGGATCCTTTTATGATAGACAGCCTGGATAACTTTTCAACTGATGGGATTTTATTTTCAGGATATTTAGCCTCATCGGATATATTTCCTGCTATTGACAGACCTCTTCGGGTAATGCATGATTATTACCTTGGTTTTAAAACAGTAAGCCCGGAAGAAGGATATTTGGTTTATAATGATAAAGCACGTTATTATGAGGATATTAGTCTGAAAGGTGATGGCTTAACAGGAGAGGGAAAGTTTGATTATATCCATTCTGTAAGTGAATCCAATAATTTTGTTTTTCATCCTGATTCATTAACTTATATCGCAGAAACCTTTGTTAATTCCGAAGCACTGACACCTGTTGAAACTCCTGGTATCAGATCAAAGCTTGTTGATGCGATATTCCTTCCAGGTAACAATAAGCTTGAAGCCGCTGATATCAATAATCCATTTAGGTTGTATGAAAGTGGAAAGTTCTCAGGAATGATTACATTAAGACCAGATAGTACGAATGGCGATGGAGATTTTAAGTTTGAAAAGGCATCCATTATTTCAGATATCTTTAATTTCAAGCATCATAGCTTGCATGCAGACACATCTGATTTTACAATATACACTGATACAAATTTCACCAAACTGGCATTTGATGCAAAAAATTATGAAAGTATGATGGACTTTGATTTCAGGAATGGGGAATTCTATTCCAATGGAATAAATTCTCTTTTGGAATTTCCTTTTAACCAGTACGTATGTAATATGGATGGCTTTGAATGGGTTATGGATGAGAATCAGATGTACTTAAGGAACAGGCTTGTTGGGAGTTTGGATAACTACGAGAACCTGAGTGCAGAACAGTTGATAGATATTGAATTAACAGGTTCTGAATTTACATCAGTGCATCCTGATCAGGATAGTCTGAAATTCTTTGCTGTACGTGCACGATACGATATTGATAATAATATAATTAATACAGAAGGTGTTGAGATTATCAAAATTGCTGATGCAGCAATTTTCCCACACGATGGCATTGTAACTATCCTGGAGGATGCACAACTGGAAACCATTCTGGGAGCTAACATTATTGCTGATACAGTAAATAAATTTCATAAAATATATAGTGCTAATGTTAATATCTACTCAAGGAAAAGCTATAATGCAAAAGGATTTTATGATTATTACGACCGCGATAGTGTCCCGGAAACAATTAAATTTACAACGATAAGCGTTGATAGCACCGGGCATACTTATGCACTTGCAATGGTTTCAGAGTATGATGACTTTATGCTTAGCCCTAGCTTCCATTTTGATGGAAGTATATTAATGAATGCAGAAAATAGAAATCTTACATTCAGTGGAGGCTTCAGCCCCGTTCAGGATTGTTATAACAGGCCGACTGAATTTGTCTCTTTTGACACAGTAATAGACCCTTTTAATATTGTTTTACCAGTGCACAATAAGATAAGAGGTGTCAACAATGAATACCTAAGCCTTTCAATTAATTATTCCGGTATTGAGAAGAGATTCTATCCTTCGTTTTTCGGAAGTAAATGGTATGATTCAGATAGTGTGTTTATTGAGGCTTCAGGATTTATGAATTATAATTATGATAAAAATAATTACCTTATCTGTGAGGATCTAAATGTTTTAAATAACAATACCAACAACAACTATTTCCAGTTAAATACGCGTAATTGCCTGATAAGTGCGAGAGGCCCTTTTGAACTGCCTGCCAGGTACCCATATCTTAATTTGAATACATATGGATTGCTGAATTATTATATTGTTCCTGATTCATTGAAGATGCAAGCAACGATAGGAATGGATTTTTTCCTGGATGGTGAAATTATGAAGATATTTACTGATGAGTTGAAGGAGGCCAATTTAAGAAGTGTTGATCTGAATAAAACTACTTATCCGGGCTATATACATGAAATGCTTTTGGATGAAGATTCTCAAAGAACATTGGAAGAAATCGGATTATACGGTGCCAGCAGAAGAATCCCCCTGGATATAAGACAAACAGCTTTGTTTGCTGATGTTAATATGAGATGGAACAGTGAAACCAACTCCTATGTTTCGAAAGGTGACCTCGGAATTGCAAGTATAGATAATACTCCCATTAATAAATATTTTAAAGGCTACCTGGAATTTGAATTACGGGCATCCACACCTGTTATGACATTGTATATTGAAGTCAGCAGTAATAAATGGTTTTTCTTTACCTATCGAAACTACATTATGCAAACGATTTCCTCTGATGAGAAATTTAATGATCTGGTAATTAACCTAAAACCTGAACGCAGGATTATTGATGAAAGGAAAGAAGAAAATCAATACGAATTTGTTATATCCAGTAAGCGTAAACGAATAGAGTTCCTCAGAAAGATGGAAAAGATCCATCGTTAATAAATTGGTTAATACTTAAATGTTTTTGTCAGCTATTTTTTTGTATTTTTAATTAATTTTACAGATTAATAGAAATTTGTGTTCTAAAATAGTCAGATATGAAGTTTATAGTTTCCAGCTCATTATTATTGAAGAACTTAACTGCTCTTAGTGGAGTTCTGAATTCAAGCAACACCCTTCCAATCCTTGACGATTTTCTTTTTAAGCTCGAAGGCGAAAACCTATATATTACTGCTTCGGATCTGGAGACTACCATGACTGTCATGGTGCCAACCAGTAAAGCAGAAGAAGCTGGTGCAGTTACCATACCAGCAAAAATACTTCTTGATACTCTTAAGACTTTTTCCGACATACCCGTCGGGTTTAATATAAATAAGGAGACCTTAATGATAGAAATTTCAGCTGGAGAAGGGAAATATAAACTTTCAGGACATAGAAGCGATGAATTTCCACAATCACCAGTATTGGACGAAAAAGCCATTATAAACCTAAATGCTACATTGCTTGCATCGGCTTTTAATCATACTATTTTTGCAGCAGGAAATGATGAACTACGTCCTGTTATGTCTGGCGTGTTCTGTGAACTCACTACCGATAATATAACATTTGTAGCAACTGATGCTCATAAGCTGGTTCGTTATCGCAGAACTGATGCGAAATCTGAAAGTTCAGTTTCATTTATCCTGCCTAAAAAACCGATCAATCAGTTAAAGAATTTACTTGCTGATGATGAAGAATCTGAAGTTCAGCTTGAATATAATGAAACAAATGCTTCATTTACTTTCGACAATGTTTCTTTAATATGTCGTTTGATCGATGGTAAATATCCAAATTACGAAGCTGTTATACCTCCTAATAATCCTAACGTATTAACTATAGACCGACTTGCTTTGTTAAATTCAATGAGAAGGGTTTCCATTTTTGCTAACCAGTCGACTTTACAGGTCAGACTTAAACTCTCCGGTAAAGAGCTTGTATTGTCAGCAGAGGATATTGATTTTGCGAACGAAGCAAAAGAACGCCTGACATGCGATTATGAAGGAGAGGATATGGAGATAGGATTCAATTCAAAGTTTATAAAAGAAATGCTTGTTAATCTTGATTGCGAGCAGATTAAGATTGAGATGTCAGCACCCAACAGGGCTGGTTTAATACTTCCGGTTGGAGATAAGAACGAATCAGAAGATATCTTAATGCTTGTTATGCCTGTAATGCTTAATCAGTAGTTTTTAAATCGTGACGCGTAACGCGTAATGCGTGACAGGAAAGATTTCACGATATCTCAAAAATTATATAATAGCCTTTTGCCTTTTGCTTTGTGTAGTTAGTATTTAATAGGTCTACAAACTATAATCTATGATCTATAATCTATAATCTATAATCTATAATCTATAATCTAATCAACACTCAATATCAGGACCGGCATGCACAAGGCGTTTACCCTCTGCGGTATCTGTATATTGCTCAAAGTTATGGAAGAACAATCCAGCGAGCTCTCTAGCTTTTTTATACCAATCTTCAGGGTTTTCGTAAGTATCACGAGGGTCAAGAATATTAGGGTCCACGTCATGTAATTCAGTTGGTATTTCAAGGTTAAAAAGTGGTATTTTTTTAGTTGGAGCTGTGTCTATTGAGCCATCAAGAATTGCATCAATAATTGCTCTTGTATCTTTTATGGATATCCTTTTTCCTGTTCCATTCCATCCTGTATTTACCAGATAGGCAGAAGCATCATTTTCTTCCATTCTTTTCACTAATTCCTGAGCATATTTAGTGGGATGCAAAGTAAGAAATGCTGCACCGAAACAGGCTGAAAAAGCGGGGATAGGTGTATCAACTCCAAGTTCTGTACCTGCCAGCTTTGCAGTAAATCCTGAAAGAAAATGATATTTGGTCTGATCTGGAGTTAGCTTTGATACAGGTGGCATAACACCAAATGCATCTGCAGTAAGAAAGATTACTTTATTTGCATGACCAGCTTTAGAAACTGGTTTAATAATATTATCAATATGATAAATAGGATAGGAGACCCTGGTGTTTTGAGTTACAGATCCATCTTTGAAATCAATTTTCCCATCCTTATCAAGTGAAACGTTTTCAAGTAAGGCATCTCTTTTAATAGCATTGTATATATCCGGTTCACTTTCTTTATCGAGGTCTATACATTTAGCATAACAACCCCCTTCGAAATTGAATATACCATCATCATCCCAGCCATGTTCGTCATCGCCAATCAATGCACGCTTTGGATCTGTTGAAAGTGTTGTTTTTCCAGTTCCTGAAAGGCCAAAAAAGATTGCTGTGTCACCGTCTTTACCAACATTTGCAGAGCAATGCATTGCTGCAATTCCCTTTAATGGAAGGTAGTAGTTCATTATTGAAAAAATTCCTTTTTTCATTTCTCCACCGTACCAGCTTCCGCCAATTACAGCTCGCCCTTCATTAAGATTAAATACTACAAAGACTTCAGAATTTAAAGGAACTCCATCGGTACGCTCCATATTTTTCCAGTCAGGATTAATTGTTTTTGCTGCATTCAAAACTACAAAATCGGGTTCGAAAGTTTCAAGTTCTTCTTCAGTTGGGCGAATAAACATATTTTTAACGAAATGTGCTTGCCAGGCAACTTCCAGAATAAATCGAACCTTCATTCTGCTGTTTTCATTAGCACCTGCATAGCCATCCACTACATATAACTTTTGTCCTGATAATTGCTCCCTACCTAGCTTGTAACAATGTTCCCAAACATCCTTCTCAACAGGTTTGTTATCAGAAGTTTTCGCATTTGTCGCCCACCAAACGGTATCCCTGGTGGTGTCATCTATTACAATATATTTATCCTTAGGCGATCGTCCGGTAAACCTTCCAGTCATCACATTTACAGCTCCAAGCTCTGATAGCTGGCCAATATCGTAGCCTGTTAAACCTGGATCCATTTCATGTTCATATAATTCTTCATATGAAGGATTATAGTATAATTCTTTTACGTCATTAATACCGTAACTTTCTAGATCTTTGTAAATTTTCTGGAGATTTCTGGACATTTTCTTATTGATTAGGAGGTTTAATAATGGTTTGAAGTGTTCTTTCTAAAGAGAAATAAATATACAAAATTAAATTTAATTATAATACGACTGAATGAGAGTCAATATTGACTTTTCATTCAGTCGTAATGATCGTATAATATGCTATTAATATTTCGTATTCTGCTTAATTTCTGCTTGTGCAGCTGCCAGTCTAGCAATAGGCACCCTGTAAGGCGAACAGCTCACGTAGTCAAAGTTCAGCGTATTGCAGAATTCAACAGACGAAGGCTCACCACCGTGTTCTCCACAGATACCAATTTTAATTCCCGGCCTTGCTGCTCTTCCTTTTTCAACAGCTATTTTTAATAATTGTCCAACACCAGTTGTATCCAACACCTGGAACGGATCATATTTCAATATTCCTTTTTCAATATATACCGGCAGAAATTTTCCGGCATCATCCCTTGAATATCCAAATGTCATCTGGGTAAGGTCGTTAGTACCAAATGAGAAAAATTCAGCTGATTCAGCAATTTCGTCAGCGGTGAGTGCAGCTCTTGGTACTTCTATCATTGTTCCGACCAGGTAATCCATTTTCTCAGCTCTTTCTTCAAACACTTTTTCAACAGTTGACCTTACCAGGTCTTCCTGCATTTCCATTTCTTTAAGAGTACCGGTTAATGGAATCATTATTTCAGGCTTTGCATTTATTCCTTTTGCTTTAAGG
>CAZDWF010000129.1:0-9727 GCA_964508895.1 uncultured Bacteroidales bacterium | reverse complement strand
AATTAATTGTTTTGACATATATATACTATGTCTTATATTTGTGATCGTATGATTTGCAAAGAATTATAATAACAAAATAAAATCAATTAATATGGATAAAATTACAGTTATAGGTGCAGGAAATGTTGGTGCAACCTGTGCAAATGTTATTGCTCAAAAGGATTTAGCAAGAGAAGTAATACTTGTTGACATAAAAGAAGGAGTTGCTGAAGGTAAAGCACTTGATATCTGGCAAACATCTTCAATCAATAATTTTAATACAAGGGTTACCGGTGTTACCAATGATTATTTAAAGACTAAAGGTTCCGGGATTATTGTTATCACTTCAGGATTACCCAGAAAGCCTGGAATGTCGAGAGATGACCTGATTAAAACCAATGCTGAAATTGTCAAAGACGTAACTGAGAAAGCTATTAAATACTCTCCAGATGCTATCTTGATCATTGTTTCCAATCCATTGGATGTTATGACATATTGTGCTTATAAAGCAGCTAATAAGCATCATAAAAAAGTATTTGGTATGGCAGGAATCCTGGATACAGGAAGATATACCGCATTCCTTGCTGATGCATTGAGTGTTTCACCAAAAGATATACATGGATTATTAATGGGCGGCCATGGTGATTCAATGGTTCCTTTGAGAAGATATACATCTGTTTGTGGTATACCTATAACAGAGTTGCTTAATCCAGAGGAAATTGACAAAATTATTGAAAGAACGCGAAAAGGTGGTGGGGAACTTGTTAGCCTTATGGGTACATCAGCATGGTATGCTCCAGGTGCAGCAGCAGCTCAAATGGTTGAAGCTATTGTTGATGACCAGAAGAGGATATTCCCTGTATGCGCATACCTGAACGGTGAATATGGATTGAAAGATATTTATCTCGGTGTACCTGTGAAATTAGGTAAGAACGGAATTGAAGAGGTGATGGAATTAGACCTTACTAAACAGGAACAGGAAAAAGTGCTCGGATCTGCTAATCATGTAAAAGATACTGTTAAAGCACTTGATAAGCTTAAATTATTTGAATAAAAGAGACATTTATTTCTCAAAGCCATCTGTTTTATTTTAAAGCAGATGGCTTTTTTCTTGTTTTTTTCATAAATTTACAACTATGAAGAGATTAGTTGTTCTTACCGGAGCCGGGATAAGTGCCGAATCAGGAATTAAAACATTTCGGGATAGCGATGGTTTATGGAATAACTACAGAATAGAAGAAGTTGCTTCTCCCCAGGCATGGCATGATGATATGGAGCTTGTCCTTGAGTTCTATAACCAGAGAAGAAAGAACCTGCACCAAAGCAAACCCAATGCTGCTCATTATGCACTTGCAAAACTGGAAAATAAATACGATATTACCATAATCACCCAGAATGTTGATGATCTTCATGAACAGGCAGGATCGAAAAATGTACTTCATCTACATGGAGAAATTAAAAAGGCCAGGAGTACAATGGATCCAAGTTTGATTTATGACATTGAAGGCTGGGAACTAAAAAAAGGAGATAAATGTGAAAAAGGCAGCCAGCTCCGTCCTCATATTGTATGGTTCGGAGAATCCGTTCCAAATATTGGTACTGCTGCCGAAATATCTTCAACTGCTGACATTTTCATGGTTATAGGTACTTCACTGGTAGTTTATCCTGCAGCTGGATTAATATCTTATGCTCCTTCTAACTCACTGAAGTATTTCATTGATCCCAATGCTTCGGATGACCTTATGATAAATAATCTTAATGTCATTAAAGATAAAGCAGGTATTGCAGTACCTTTACTGGTAGAGGAATTACTAAAAAAATAACTCTCTTATGAGCCCACAATTCGATTTTGATTTTTTCTTATCCAAATGTAGATCTTTTTGCCTGTATCAGGATCGCAGCCTCACAGAAGTAAAACAAAAGCTTCAGAGCTGGCATATCAGAGATACTGTTTCTCAAAAAATTATCAAGACTCTTAAAAAAGAAGATGTTATTAATGAAGAAAGATTCTGCAAATCATTTGCAAGAGGAAAATTCAGGAATAATAAATGGGGTAAAAACAGGATAATGTTTGAACTTACTAAAAAAGACATTCCTGAATTAATGGTGCAAATAGGATTAGGAGAAATTGATGATAGAGAATATTCCAAAACTATCACCAAACTGGTTAAAAATAAATATAAGGAGCTCAAACGGAAAGATAAAAATGTTCAAAAGGGAAAGATTGCCAGATATTTAATTTCCAAAGGATTTGAACCGGATCTTATTTGGAAAGAGATATACCAACATTATAAATAATATTCTAACTTTGCCATCCTGTAAAATTAAGCATCTCATCATGCATACAAATGAAGAAGTAAAGGAATTGGAAAAAAGGCTTGATGCCTTAAGGAGGTTCCTTTGACATTGACGAAAAAATAAAGCAGATTGAAGAACAGGAAGAAGTAACTCAGCATCCATCATTCTGGAATGATCCTAAAAATGCCGAACAGGTACTTAAAAAAATCAATCAGATAAAAATCTGGACCAAAGCCTACACAAAAACCAGGGAAGGCTTCGATGACCTCCAGATAATTTACGATTTCTTTAATGAAGGTGAAGCAACAGTATCAGAGCTCGACAAGCAATACCAGAAAACTCTGCAGCTTATTGAGGATCTGGAGTTTAAGAATATGCTCAGCAAGGAGGAAGATCGCCTGGGTGCCATATTGGAGATTAATGCCGGAGCCGGAGGAACAGAAAGCCAGGATTGGGCAGAGATGCTGATGAGAATGTATTATCGTTGGGGTGAACTTAATAATATTAAGGTAAAAGAACTTGAAATGAACGAAGGGGATGTGGCCGGTATTAAAAAGGTTTCTCTTGAATTTGAAGGTGATTTTGCTTTTGGTTACCTTAAAGGAGAAAATGGTGTACACAGGCTAGTGAGATTATCCCCATTTGATGCCGCCAATAAACGGCATACTTCATTCGCTTCAGTTTATGTATATCCGGTTGTTGATGAACAAATAGATATTCAGATCAATCCATCAGATATTAGCTGGGATACATTCAGGGCAAGTGGCCCGGGAGGACAAAATGTGAATAAGGTTGAGACTGCAGTGAGATTAAAGCATGAACCTACCGGGATAAAAATCGCATGCCAGGAAACCCGTTCGCAAGGCCAAAATAGAGAGAAAGCTATACAAATGCTCCGTTCACAATTATATGAAATAGAACTGAGAAAGAAAATGGAAGCACAGGCGGAAATTGAAGGCAATAAGAAAAAGATCGAATGGGGTTCACAGATCAGATCCTATGTGATGCACCCATATAAAATGGTTAAAGACGTGAGAACAGGATTTGAAACAGGAAATGTTCAGGCTGTTATGGATGGTGATCTTAATGGATTTATAAAAGCTTTCCTTATGGAGTTCGGACAGAAATAATTAATGGCTTCTAAGAAAACGCCAATAACTTCGTTACACTTGTATTTAAAACCAGTCATTTACAAAAGTAAACTCCTGATTTAAAATACTTCGCAAGCCTCGTTCTTAACGCTTTCTTAAAAGCCATAAGGAAAAAATATTTTCTGAGATACACTAATTATATTAATTTTGAAGGTCATTAATAAAACCAATCATACAATGATAAAAATCTATCATAACCCACGTTGCCGCAAATCCAGGGCAGGATTGCAATTCCTTGAAGATAAGGGAATTAATCCGGAGATCATACAGTATCTAAAGGATCCTTTATGTGAAGCTGAATTAAAAGATATTCTTGTGAAACTTAATAAAAAACCACAGGATATAATCCGTACCCAGGAGGCAATTTATAAGTCAGATTTTAAGGGTAAGCATTTTAATGATGATGAATGGATAAAGATTCTTATTGAAAATCCTAAATTGATCCAGAGGCCTATAGTTGCTAAAGAATATAAAGCAGTTATCGGGGATCCGGCTGAAAACATTGAAAGTCTTTTATAAATTACTATAATAAAACAAAAAATATTTCAGGATGAAAATACGTATTGAAAAAGATACCATGGGAACCGTGGATGTTCCTGCGGAAAAGTATTGGGGAGCCCAAACACAAAGATCCAAAGAGAATTTCCAGATAGGACCTGAAGGATCTATGCCTGTTGAGATCATCAGGGCATTTGCATATTTGAAAAAGGCTGCAGCCTTAGCTAATAATGAATTGGGTGTTTTGCATGATGAAAAGACTGATCTTATTGGACAGGCATGTGATGAGATACTGGAAGGAAAACTTGATGACCATTTTCCTCTGGTTATCTGGCAGACAGGTTCAGGAACACAATCGAACATGAATATGAATGAGGTGATAGCTAACCGTTCTCATGTGATTAATGGAGGCGCTTTGGATGAAGGAGACAAGGTAGTTCATCCTAATGATGATGTAAATAAATCACAATCATCAAACGATACATTCCCTACAGCAATGCATATTGCAGCTTATACTATGATTATGGAAGATACTATTCCAGGAGTAAAAAAATTAAGAGATACTCTTGCGGGAAAAGCTGAAGATTTTAAGGATATAGTAAAAATTGGAAGAACTCACCTGATGGATGCAACTCCTTTGACTATAGGACAAGAATTTTCAGGATTTGTATCCCAGCTTGATCACGGATTGAAAGCCCTGGAAAACACTCTTGACCATTTGAAAGAACTTGCTCTTGGTGGAACGGCTGTTGGTACAGGAATAAATGCACCTAAAGGTTATGATAAATTGGTAGCAAAGAAAATTGCTGAACTCACAGGATATCCATTTATAACTGCTCTTAATAAATTTGAAGGCCTTTCAGCCCATGATGCAATGGTTGAAACTTCAGGAGCACTAAAAACTCTTGCTGTAAGCCTGATGCATATTGCAAATAATATTAGATTCTCTGCTTCTGGCCCAAGATGTGGAATTGGTGAACTTAACCTTCCGGCAAATGAACCCGGTTCATCTATTATGCCAGGAAAAGTAAACCCAACTCAGGTGGAAGCTATCACCATGGTTTGCGCTCAGGTTATCGGAAACGATGTGGCAATTACCGTTGGTGGCACACATGGTCATTTTCAGTTGAATGTTTTCAAACCCATGATGGTTTATAACCTGCTGCAATCAGCACAGTTGATCGGTCACGCATGTGTTTCGTTCAACGACAAATGTGTTGCAGGTATAGAGCCAAATATTAAGAATGCGCTTCAAAACCTCGACAATTCCCTTATGCTGGTTACGGCACTGAATACCCATATTGGTTATGAAAAAGCAGCCAAGATTGCCAAAAAAGCCCATGAGGAAGGGATTACCTTAAGAGAATCAGCGCTTAGTCTTGGATATGTGAATAAAGAACAATATGATGAATGGATAGATCCAGCAAAAATGATAGGACCGAAATAGTTACTGGTCGCTGGTCACTGGTCACTGGTCTCTGGTTACTGGTCACTGGTATCTTGTAATATTTCGTACCTTAGATTTTAATTCAAAACAATGCAAAATAAGATAAAATCTCTCGCATCGGATTTTAATCGTGAGATAGTCGACATTCGAAGGCATCTTCATGCTAATCCTGAATTGTCGAAACAGGAATTTGAAACGGCAAGATTCATAACAAATATCTTAAGAGAATGGGGAATAGAATGCAAGGAAGGTATTGGTGGAACAGGTGTTGTTGGTTTGATCAAAGGTAATAATCCTGAAAAGAAATGTATCGCTTTAAGAGCTGATATGGATGCTCTACCCATCCTGGAGAAGAATGATATACCTTATAAGTCGTTGAAAAGAGGAGTTATGCATGCTTGCGGACATGATGCTCATATTTCATCTCTGCTTGGATGTGCTAAAATCCTGAATGAATTAAAGAATGAATTTGAGGGTAGCGTAAAACTTATTTTCCAGCCATCAGAAGAAACATACCCAGGAGGGGCTTTGCCCATGATACAAGAAGGTGTGTTGGCAAATCCCAAACCTGATGTTATTTTCGGAACACATGTTTTTCCGGAGATGGATGCAGGTAAAGTGGGGATGAGACCCGGTAAATATATGGCTTCTACTGATGAGATTTTCCTAACTGTAAAAGGAAAGGGAGGACATGGTGCTATTCCTGATCAGAATATTGATCCAATTCTTATCGCCTGTCATATTATAATTGCACTTCAGCAGATAGTGAGTAGAAATGCAAAACCTACCATGCCAACAGTGATAAGTTTTGGAAAGATCAGCGGTGATGGAAAAACCAATGTGGTTCCCAATGAGGTTAAGATTGAAGGAATTATCCGGACTTTTAACGAGGAATGGAGGGCAGAGATCAAAAGAAAGATCAGGAAAATTTCAGAGTCTGTTGCCGAAAGTATGGGAGGTTCCTGCGAGGTATTTATTGATCAGGGTTATCCTTTCCTGGTGAATGATAAGGAACTAACAGCAAGAACTTTCAAATATGCAAATGAATTCCTGGGAGATGAAAATGTTGAAGAACTTGAACTAAGGATGACTGCCGAGGATTTTGCATACTTCTCACAACAAATTCCCGGATGCTACTACAGATTGGGCACCAGAAATGAAAAATTGGGTATTACATCCAACCTTCATACTAATACTTTCAATATTGATGAAAGTAGTCTTGAAACCGGAATGGGCCTGATGGCCTGGCTTACTTATTGTGAACTTAATTCTTAAACCATGAATGTTGGCGGTACTAATTATCGCACCGTATGGATGGAAGGGTCTTTTGTATATATGATAGAGCAAAACCTACTTCCATTTGAGTTTTCCATACATGAATGCAGAACTTATAAACAGACCTGTGAGGCGATTAAAACCATGAGAATCAGAGGCGCCGGTGCTATTGGAGCTGCCAGTGGCTTTGCAATGGCACAGGCCTACGTACAGGGAAGGAAAAAAAGCAATGAAGATTATGTGGATAATGCCAGAAATACTATAGAAGCCACAAGGCCAACAGCAAGAAATTTATTTTATGCCACTGAAAAGGTTTATGAAGCAGGAAAACAATCCATTGAAAATGCCATCATTGAAGCTCAGCATATTGCAGATAAAGACGCTCATGACTCGGTGATGATTGGAAAATTTGGAGATGAATTGATACTGGATGGCTTCAGTATAGAAACACATTGCAATGCAGGATGGCTTGCTTTTGTGGATTATGGTACTGCTCTGTCACCCATATATTTTGCAAAAATGAGTGGAAAGAAAATTTTTGTATATGTAGATGAAACCAGGCCCAGGAGCCAGGGTGCACGTCTAACTGCCTGGGAATTATATAATGAAAATATTCCACATAAGATCATTCCGGATAATGCAGGAGCTTATCTTATGGCACAGGCCAAAATTGATATGATGATAGTTGGGGCAGACCGTATTGCTGCAAACGGTGATGTTGCCAATAAAATAGGAACGCTGGAAAAAGCTATTGCAGCGAATTACTACGGAATTCCTTTCTATGTGGCTGCTCCAACATCTACTATTGATGCCAATTGCAATTCGGGTGAAGACATTCCTATTGAAGAAAGAAACCAGGATGAGGTTTTATACCAGGAAGGGCCCAATGATAAAGATGAAATACATAAAATATTGGTATGCAATCCTGGATCAGATGCCATTAATCCTGCATTTGATGTAACACCTTTTTCATTGATCACAGGAATAATTACTGAAAAAGGAATCATAAAAGCTGAAAAAGAAGCAATTCAAAAAATACTAAAATGATAGTTACAGATCTTAGCTTAAAGGAGAAATTATTTATTCTTTCTCTTGGAGAAAAAGGTTTTACCGGGACATCATTCCTGGGATTTGGATTGGCAGGAGCAGGTATCCTTGAACTGGTCCAATCAGGAAAAGCAGATGAAAAAGGGAAAATGCTTGTCCTGAAAAGTACAAAGCATACCAATGATGCAATTTTGGATTATTTTACTGACACAATTCGTCAATCTTCTAAGAAAAAGAAGATCAAACACTGGGTAGCTAAATTTGGGAACAGGCCGGGGAGATTAAAAAAGCTGTTGATTCCTGAAATGCTTGAGAAAAAAATCATTCGGAAAGTAAAGAAGAGATTTTTGATCTTTAAGTATTACAGGTATCCTGTTTATAATTCAAGTATCAGAGAAGAGTTGATCAAATCTATGATCAGCTACTCCCGTAGCAAAAAGGATGGAGATGATGAACTTCTATTTTTGTTATGCGGTGCGATAAAAATCTTCAATAAGGTATTTTCAGATAAGGCAAACAGGAAAAAGGCCAATGCAATATTCAAAGAATTGAAGAAAAAAGATTTTGTTATTAGTGGCGTAACTGAAGCAGTTCAGGCAGTTCAGGCTGCTATATTGGCATCAGTTGTTATTACTTCTGCTGCAGCCAGCACTGCTGGACGTTAAAAATGCAATTTATGATAATCAAAGGATTGAGTATCCTTGAAATTCTTAACTTTCTGAGCAATTCTTAAAAATACTACAAGGTCCTTTTTTGCAAGCCATTGGAGTGCTTCTTCTTTGCCACGACAGGCGTCAGCAATAACCACAAGAAAATATAACTTATGCTTATTAAGCCATAGTAAAGCTTTTGGATCATTGTCGATAGCAGAATCCAGAGCAGCAAATTCCGGTTTATTTTTCATAAGCCATTTGACTGCATCATCACTGCCTCTTATTGCATTGCTCAAAGCAGCCAGTTCAGGATATCCGTTGTTAAGCAACCACTGTTGTATCTCTTCGTTTCCACTGATGGTTTCTCCAAAGGCAGCTAGTATTTTTACCGGATAATCTAACATAATAATATTATTTAACCATAAACCTGGGTTTTGAATCCAGCTTCTTCGATTTTTCTGGAAATGGAATTTAGCTCAGAGAAACTTAATTTGCGAATACTATTCAATGGAGTTTGCCGATCGATAGTATATACCATTACATAAAGAGGGTTGATCTCTCTGAGATGCTGAAGATATGCTTCAATTTCTTCATTGCTTATGTTGCTCACTCTTTCTCCGTTTATTTCACCTTCCAGAAACAAGCTTTGAATAATCAAATCACCATCAAAACTCTTGAGGAATTCTACAATATCTTTTAGTTTAACATTTGCATTAGGTTGATTGATTTTCTGAAAAGTTTCCTCTGTTCCTGCATCTAATTTAAGCATGTTCTTATCAGCCTTCCTCAAGGCCTTCATTACCTTGTGCTTATGAACATAACTCGCATTGGAAAGCACAGTGACTTTTGCTTCAGGAAAATACTGATCTCTTAATGCTATCGTTATATCAATTATTTCAGGAAAATCAGGATGTATGGTTGGTTCTCCATTTCCTGCAAAAGTAATGGCATCAATATTATTATGAGTGTTGTGCAATCGCTTGAGTTTAGCTTCCAGTTTATATTTTATAATTTCAATTGCAGGAAGTTTTTTATCTTCAGATTTCTGATCATGTGTCCAACCACATTCACAGTATATACAATTAAAAGTACAGAACTTATAATCTGTAGGTAAAAGATTTATCCCTAAAGAAACTCCCAGCCTTCTGCTGTGAACCGGTCCGAAAATTACATCACTAAATAAAAATCCTGACATCTATAAATTTTTTATAAAATTACAATTTTTAACTTTAATCAATGAATATCCTGAGAAATCTTATTGTGCAAACTTTTAAATCAGTGAGACATTAATTTTGAGATGCAAAATTGATTAGTCGAACTGATCCCGAGCAAGGCCGAGGGATCTCCTTGGGTTTTATTCTCCACCCCTTGGTGCGAAT
>CAZDWF010000128.1:0-9834 GCA_964508895.1 uncultured Bacteroidales bacterium | reverse complement strand
CTTTTGCCAGCTTAGGAACACCTGGGAATTTTGCCCAGCATTTATTAAAAATGATGACGAAGTCATCGGCAAACTTATCTATATTTTTCTTATCAATAAGACTGAAAGTATAATCTGGATTATTAAAGATTCGTTTTGCCTTTTCTCTTGTTTGCTCGCTCATTCCTTTATTATCAATTTTACGATGAAAAGTGTATTGATTGAAATAGTTTCGGAATCCATAAGCTTCGAAAAGCTCATTATAGTACGCAAAATTATAAGGCATATTATAGATCGGTTCTTTAAAGCCATCAACAAGACAACCCCAGAACATTTCTCTGTCTCCAAAATTAATCGGACCATCCATTGCTTCCATGCCTTTTCCTACCAACCAATTTTTACATGCATCAAAGAGTTGAAAAGCTGCATCTTTGTCGTTAATGCAATCAAAGAATCCCATGCCTCCGGTTGGCTGATCATTTTTTCGGGATGTTTTTTCATCGTAAAAAGCTGCAACCCTTCCAATTGAATTCTTATTATTATCGTATACAACCCATCGAATAGCATCGCCATTTCTGAATTTTTTGTTCTTATCTCTGTCAAAAACTCTTTCAATATCCTTGTCTAAAGGCCTTGACCAATAAGGATCATCTTTATAAAGCTTAGCAGGGAAATCAAGAAAGTCTTTTTGGGTTGTTTTATTCTTGACTTCTTGAATTTTATATGGTTTAACAGCTTTCATTACATCAATTAATTGTGAAACTAAAGATAATAATTTCTGATAAGCAATAATGGCTCACAATGAATTGATTATTTTATTAGAATATTATGGAAGTTAAAATCAATAATTTTAATGATTACTTTTAACTACTTCTAAATTTGTTTTTTAAATGTTATACTAATATCGAACACCATTGTACGAACCTGCACGATTGAGCACTTTATCATATAAAGCTTAGGAACAGAGTATCAATTGCTTAAGCATATAGCATGATTGTTGTTTAAGAATAATGTTCAAATGGAATCGGATTATTAATTAAAATTAAACCTATGAAACGCTTTACTATTTTACTTAGCACATTTTTTTTTACTCTTATTGCATTTTCACAAGATTTAGACGAGGTACTTGAAAGTCATTTCGAAGCAATCGGGCAGGATAAGATTGTAGAAATTGAGGCTTTTGAATTTAAATCACAAATTAATCGGGGCAGCATGGAAATTCCGCTTATAATTTATCAAAGCAGGCCAAATATGTATAAATCAATTGCTGAAGTGCAGGGTATGAGAATTATAAGTGCATTTGATGGAGAGAACGGATGGATGATAAATCCTACATCAGGAACTTCTGACCCAACTGAACTTTCCGGAGATCAGTTAAAATCAATTAGAGACAGGGCAGATATCGATGGTAAGTTATATAACTGGAAAGAAAAAGGACATAAACTTGAATTCATTGGTACTGAAGAAATGGAAGGTACAGAAGTTTATGTCTTGGAAATGGAAACAAAAATTGGCGATAAGGTGACTTATTATATAGATACAGATTCACACCTGATCCTTAAAGAAGTGAATAAAATGATGGTACAGGGTGCAGAAAACGAAATTGCAACAGTATTCAGTAATTACAAGGAAGCTGAAGGAATAATATTTCCTTATTCTTTTACCATGAGCATGGGTGAACAAACAATTATGAGCATGACAATTGAAGAGGTTATTCTTAATCCGGATATGGATGAATATTTCTTTAAAATGCCGGAAGTGAAAAAAGTGGAACCGGCTCCTGAATTGGAAGAAAATAAATAGACAAACCATAATATACCTAATCAAATCATGGAAAAACTTGTAAAATCTTCCATGGGTAAAGTAAGCATTGTACTTTTTGCATTGTTCTTTATTTATGGATCTGATGCATTATTTGCTCAGAAAAAACCCAAATTAAGTAAGTATACTTTTGGTGAAATTAAAGCCCGGCAAATCGGACCTGCTACAATGAGTGGAAGAATTTCCGCCATCGATGCAGTTGTTACTGATCCTAATGTTGTTTATGTTGGTTCTGCAGGAGGAGGTATTTGGAAAAGTAAGAATGCTGGAACCACATTTAAATCAATTTTTGATAAGTATAACCAATGTATCGGATGTATTACAATAGATCAGAAACATCCGGATACTGTGTGGGTGGGTACCGGTGAAGTATGGACAAGGAACAGTGTTTCAGTTGGTGATGGAATATACAGAAGCATTGATGGAGGAGAGAAATGGAGAAATATGGGATTGAAAGATACAGAAAGGATTGCCCGTATTATAATTGATCCCGATGATCCAAATACATTATATGTTGCGGCACTTGGACATCTTTGGAATGGAAATGAAGATAGAGGTGTATATAAGACCACAGATGGTGGAAAAAACTGGGAGAAAATACTGTATGTTGATGAGAATACAGGATGTGCAGACCTGACAATGGATCCGGAGAATCCTGACGTCCTTTTCGCTGCAATGTGGGATTTCAGGCGTAAGCCTTATTTTTTCATATCTGGTGGCCAGGGAAGTGGTTTATATAAATCAACGGATGCAGGTAAAACCTGGATTAAAATTGAAAAGCCTTTTCCAAAAGGAACTATTGGCAGAATTGCAGTGGCCTTTTCACCGGTGGATCCAAATATTGTTTGGGCGGTTGTTGAATCAGAAAAAACAGGCTTATTCAAATCATATGATAAAGGTAATAGCTGGGAACTTCTAACTCAAAGCCCACAAATATCTGCCCGACCTTTTTATTTTGCATTGCTTGTTCCTGACCCCGTTGATACTAACCGTCTTTATAAGCCTGGGTTTACCCTTAGAGTAAGTGATGATGGAGGAGAGACCTTTTCTGTTCCATTTGTTGGTGGCGGACGTATTCACAGTGATCTTCATGCTTTGTGGATAAATCCCGCTGACAACAAATTTATGTATTGTGGAACCGATGGAGGATTGTACATTTCTCACGATAGAGGAAACACCTGGAAGTTCTGCAGAAACCTTCCAATTTCCACATTTTATCATGTAGCTGTTGATGACAGGAAACCTTATTGGGTTTATGGAGGGCTTCAGGATAATGGATCATGGATGGCTCCTTCAAAGGACCATAGTGGCATTCATAACAGTAACTGGAATTATATTGGTTATGGTGATGGATTCAATGCTTTTCGCGATAACTCTGATCCGAATATCTTATACTTTCAGTCGCAGGGAGGAAATATACAGAAAAGATTTGAAGATACCTGGGAAACAAAAGATATTAAACCCTATGCAGATGAAGATGTTGAAGAGCTAAGGTTTAACTGGGACACTCCTCTTGTCCAGAGTGAAAATTGCAATACACTTTATGTGGGTGCTCAATATCTTTATAAATCTAATGATGCTGGAGATTCCTGGACACGTATATCACCTGATTTAACTACCAATAATCCGGAAAAACTTCAGCAAGAGGAAACTGGCGGACTTACAATTGATAATTCAACAGCTGAGAATCATTGTACCATTTTTACAATCTCAGAATCATCCCTTGATGAAAATGTGATCTGGGTTGGAACCGATGACGGGAACTTACAAGTGACTAAAGACGGAGGTAAAAACTGGGAAAATGTAGCTGTTAATATCCCGGACCTTCCTCATGCAACCTGGTGCTCCAGTATAGAAACAGGAAAATTTAATAAAGGAGTTGCCTATGTTACATTTGATGGTCATAAACAAGGTGATAAAAATCCATATATTTTTGCAACTAATGACTATGGTAAATCCTGGAAAAACCTTGTAACAAAGGATATACCTATATATTGTCATGTAATAAGAGAAGACACTCAAAATCCTGAATTGTTATTTCTTGGAACAGAATACGGACTATTTGTTTCTATTGATAAGGGAGATTCATGGGTGCCATTTACTGGTAATGTACCTAAAGTCTCAATTAGGGATATGGTAATTCAGGAAAGAGAAAGTGATCTTATACTTGCAACTCATGGGAGAGGTATCATTATTATTGATGATTTAACCCCTATTCGTCAGTTAAATCAGGAATTGATTGAGAAGGATTTTGCATTTCTTGAAACAAAACCTTATAAAATCTGGCAAAATGGATTTAAACTGAAAACAACAGGTGATGATTCATATATTGGAAACAATCCAACCAACTCATTAAATATAACTTATTACCTTAAAAAGAGACATATTTTTGGTGATATGTATATTGAAGTTTATGATCTGGAGGGTGAAAAACTAAAATCTCTTACTGCAGGAATTAGAAAAGGTGTTAATATGGTTCCATGGTATATGAGAATGAAGCCTCCAAAGGTTCCTGTATCTGCTCAGTTTCTAGGACAAGCTGTTATAGGACCGGCATATCCTCCCGGTGAATACAAAATAAAAGTTGTTAAGAATGATGATATTTATGAAACCATTGTTAAGGTCATATATGATCCGGATTCTCCTCATAGTGATGAAGACAGAGATTTGCGATACAAAACTTTAATGAGATCCTATAATCTCCTGGAAGATCTTGCTTATATTGATTATAAAATGATCGAAGTAAGGGATAAAACAAAAGAAATTGCGGAGTCTGAAAATGTTAAAGTTTCCCTGAAGAAAAAACTTAATGCACTATCTGAAGAGATGAATGAAATGAGGAAGGATTTACTTGCTACCCGTGAAGGCAGGATCACCGGGGAGAAGCGGATACGTGAAAGAATTGCTCGTATTTATTCAAATGTTATGGGATATAAAGGGAAGCCAACCCAATCACAGATGGATAGGATGGATTATCTTGAAGGAGAAGTTTTGAAATTTGATGAAAAAGTTAATAAAGTAATTGATAAAGATCTTATAAAAGTTAATAAAAACCTGGTGAGTGTGAACTTACAGGAAATTAAATTAAAAAGTAAAGAAGAGTTTATGAAAGAGGAAAAATAATTTTAAATATTCATTCCTTTGACTATTGTAATAACTTATTCTATACCTTCGTTTCTATTTAAGTATGGTAATACTGCATCCAAAAATTGCTGTATTATTGATGCTTATTAAGAGCGAAATATTAATCTACGACCTTTTTACTATTTTACCAATGCCGAATATATTATGTTTGGCAAAATGAATTTAATATTACTAAAATGAAAACGAATAACTTACTAATTCACTCGGCATTAATGATTTCAGTGTCAGTTTTATTGATTGCATCAATTGCAATAGTGGATTTTAACAGCTTAAGTGAAAGACAAAAGTATGAGGCCTTTCTTGTAAATGACTACTCAAATATTCCCGAACTGGGAATGGATGATATAGAGTCTTTACCAAAACCAGATCGTCCTGACCTGGCAGCCATACAAAACTATTATATGACCCTTGATCCTGATTTGAAAAGGGTTCCTACTGAACGATTACATGAGGCATACCTTGAAATGCAAAGAATTAAAGCTGAAAATACTGCAAATGGAAACAGATCTCAAATCTATTGGGATGGCACTGGTGCAAATATGGGAGGCAGAACACGTGCGCTTATGTACGACCCTAATTATCAGGGGGATGACAGAGTTTGGGCAGGAAGTGTTACGGGAGGCTTATGGATAAATGAAGATATTACTGACCCTGATGATGAGTGGCTTCCGGTGGATGATTTTTGGGCTGATCTCTCCGTTAGTTGTATTGTTTATGATCCTAATGACACTGAAACATTTTATGTTGGAACAGGAGAAGCTCAAACTGCACTTATTATCTATCGTGAATCTTCAACTGTAGGAATGGGTATCATGAAATCAACCGATGGTGGAGAAACCTGGGACCATATACCATCTACTATTGATTTTAAATATGTTACTGATATTGCTGTAAGGGATGAAAATGGTACAAGTGTTATTTATGCTGGAGTTGTATCAGGGGAATACCATGGTACTCATCAGAGCTTACCTACAGATGGCCTTTACAGATCTGTTGATGGTGGTGGTACTTGGGAACAAGTACTGCCAAATATTGATGGACTAACTATACCATATGCAGTTTCTGATATTGAGATAACTTCTGATAACAGAATTTTTGTAGGTACAATGCAAAATATAAATCAGGATGGCGGTAGTGTAATATTTTATTCTGATTCAGGCCTTCCTGGCTCATGGGAGAAATATGATGATATTCAACAAACTATTCTTGCTCAATCATATTATAAGATTCCGGGAAGAGTGATCCTTGCTTCTGCGCAATCTGATGCAAATAGAATTTATGCTTTGTTTGCTGTGGGCTATGATGACGGATTTACTTATTATAGGAGCAGATATATTATCAGGACTGATGATGCAGGACAGAGCTGGTATAATATAAACCTTCCTGATTACGAATACGCAACACTTGCATGGCATGCACTTATGGCAAGTGTTGACCCGAACGACCCTGACCATGTTTATGTTGGCGGTCTTGATGTTTGGAAATCAGAAAATGGTGGCACTTCCTGGAATCATGTATCTGACTGGGCCCTCATGTATTGGGGAGGAGGCCCTGAATATGTTCATGCTGACCAACACCAGGCTGTCTTTAAACCAGGATCATCGGATGAAATAATTTTTGGAACTGACGGTGGTGTTTTTTATACTTCGCAAGGAACAAGTAATAGTCCTGATTTCCAGCAAATGAACCAGGCTTTTAACTCATTGCAGTTTTATACATGTGCTATCAACCCTCTGGAATACGAAAACAAATATATTGGGGGTTTACAGGATAATGGAACATTGTATTATAATAATGCACCTCTGGAAATTGATGATATGGTTGATGGTGGAGATGGAGCTGCATGTTTCTGGGATAAGGATGAGCCTCAGATGTTCATAACTTCTGTTTACTACAATAGATATACTGTTTTCCTGAATGGAAGCCCTGCTAATAGTGTTGGATCATACAGCGGTACATTTATAAGTCCTGCCGATTACGATTACAGAGAAAATACTATATATTCAAATGCTTGCCATTTCTTTGGTTCATGGGCAGACAATCTTTTAAGATGTTCAGGATTACCATGGGGTGTTACGGAAGCTTATGTTCCAATTAACACTGGAAGTATAGTACCATTTTCACATGTTAAGTTCTCGGAATTTTCACCTTCAGGAAAATCAACTTTATTTGTTGGATCACAATCAGGTGGTTTATGGAAAGTTGAAAACGCTCAGGAAAATCCAATTACAACAGAAATTACATCTTCTAATTTTCCAGCTGGAAGCATTTCTTGTGTTGCAATTGGAGGATCTGAGGATTCATTATTAGTGACTTTTTCAAATTATGGTGTAACAAGCATCTGGCAAACATATGATGGTGGAACTACATGGGAGCCAAAACAGGGTAACCTGCCGGATATGCCTGTACGCTGGGCAATTTATCATCCAACAAGTGCTAAACAGGCTCTTATTGCTACAGAGATAGGGGTATGGTTTACAAATACATTACATCATACAAATCCCTTCTGGGAGCCTGCAGTTGATGGTATGGCTAATGTGAGGGTTGACATGCTTAAACTGAGGGAAGCTGATAATACAGTTCTGGCAGCTACACACGGAAGAGGATTGTTTACATGTACATTTAATTCTAATCCTTATGTAGGATTGGGAGAGAATGAACTTAGTAACTTAAACATCTACCCAAATCCTTCGAATGGTTTATTCAAATTAGATTTTGATAATGCAGGAATATCTTCTTTGCAAATGAAGGTTTTTAATATTTCAGGAAAGCTTTTAATGGAAAGAGAAATAGCTAAGGAAACAAATTCTGTTTCAGAAAATATTGATTTGACAGTATATTCAAAAGGTACCTATATCCTGAAAATAATTGGTGAAAATACTAATATTACAGAAAGACTAATTGTTCGGTAATTTTAATTTATGACATTTCAAGCTGTATAAAATAATTTCATTTCCCTCGATTTATTTTTTAAATTTGTATTAAGCATAATACTATATGGATTTAATTAGCCCAAAGGATCTTGTCAAGGCAACCAGTAGTTTAAGGTATTTAGGAGGTGAAACATTTGCTAAAATGTTAATGGGAGCCCTCAAACTGAATGAGCTTAATAACAGTTATGGTAAAATAGCCCACTTAAACAACCTTGAATTTGTTGAGGCTTGCATTAAACTTATGGAATTTGATTATGAGATCAGTCAGGAAGACTTGAATAAAATTCCTAAAGATGGTCCTTTTATTTCTATACATAATCATCCCTACGGTGGAATAGATGGCATATTATTAATGAAGATCTTTGGTGAAGCCCGTCCTGATTTTAAAATCCTGGTGAACTTTCTCCTTACAAATATTAAATCTATTCAGGATTACTTTCTTGCTGTTAATCCATTTGAATCACACAAGGATGTAAGATCTTCGTTTTCAGGTTTGAAAGATGCTTTTAATCATTTAAGCAATGGATATCCTCTGGGTATTTATCCGGCTGGAGAGGTATCAACCTATCGATTTGATAAAAAAAGAGTAACAGACAGGGGTTGGCAGTATTCTGTAATGAAATTTATAAAAAAAGCAAAGCAGCCTATAGTACCAGTATATTTCGAGGGACATAATAGTAAAATGTTCCATCTTTTAGGTATGTTCCATCCAATGTTAAGAACTGTGAAACTCCCTTCAGAATTGTTTAATAAGAAGGGAGAAATTATCAGGGTTAGAATTGGCAACCCTATACCTGTTAAAGACCAGGAAGCATTTAATGATGTGAATGATTTTAGCAAGTTCTTACGTACAAAAACATATTCATTAGGGCTAAGTTATGATCTTAAGAAAAAATATGCTGAGCCTACTGAAAAAGCACCGGAAATTGTAGGCCCAATTTCACCGGAGATAATTGAAAAAGAAGTTAATGATATAAGGAAGAAATATACACTTTTCAATACACAAACAGAAAGTGTTTTTTGTGTTCCAAGTGAAAAAATCCCTAACATTAAACAGGAAATTGGAAGGTTAAGGGAAATTGCATATAGGGAAGTAGGTGAAGGAACAAATAATAGTATTGACCTGGATGGTTTTGATGATTATTATGAACAGCTTTTTATCTGGGATAATGAGAATAAAAAGATCGCAGGTGGTTACCGGGCCGGAAAAGGTAAAGAAATATTAGAAAAATATGGTATCAAAGGATTCTATCTTCAGACATTATTCAGGATGAGTCCACAGATGATACCCATAATAAGTGAAACCATTGAACTCGGGCGGTCATTTATAGTTAAAGAATATCAGAAAAAGACCATGTCTCTTTTCCTTCTCTGGAAAGGAATATTATACCTGCTTTTAAAAAATCCTGAATACCGTTACCTTATGGGGCCGGTTAGCATAAGCAATGATTTTTCAGACCTTTCAAAAGCATTGGCGGTGGAGTTCATAAAATCCAATTATTATAACTTTGAACTGGCTGAATATATAAAACCAAAAAAGGAGTTTAAATACAAAATTCCTAAGGTTATTGACAGGAAAACATTCCTGAAAAATACTGAAAATGATATAGGAAAGCTCGATCGCTTTATTCAGGAAATAGAACCTATTTTCAGAACTCCCATTCTAATGAAGAAATATATCAGTCTTGGTGCTGAAATTATAGGTTTCAACATAGATCCAAAATTCAGCAACTGCCTCGACGGACTGATCATTCTTGATGTGCTGGATGTACCTATGAGCACTATTGAAGGACTTTCCAAGGAGCTGGATGATAACTCTATACTTGAAAGATTTAAGAAGTAAAGTGCCAAATAGAAAATTACAAATTCCAAGCAAAGAACAAATTACAAATTCAAAATTCCAAAAAAAAATTACAGATAGAAAAAAACGGGCTAAGTCAGCTTTTTTAGGTAAGAT
>CAZDWF010000127.1:0-9877 GCA_964508895.1 uncultured Bacteroidales bacterium | reverse complement strand
TCCCATAACATAATATTTTGCTGCTAATTTAGGTATAATTTTATATAAAAGTCAATTATTTGATTATTGAATATGAATTTGAAATTCAATATAAGTGTAATATTATAATGGGAATAAGAGAGCTCTAGTCCTCTGAAAACTCTTTAATCATCTTACGATATTCCGAGAAAACATTCGCCCTTGATACAAAGCCAATGTATTTACCATCTTTAATTACAGGAAGATTATAATTTCCTGTTTCCTGGAATTTATGGGCTACATCACCCATGGATTCATCCGGACTGACACTTACCGATGGCATGAACATTAAAGTAGAAACTATTACGGTGTCGTATTTCTCCGGTTTGAACATAATATTTCTGATATCATCCAGGAAGATGATGCCATAGAAATTATCTTCTTCGTCAATTACCGGAAATATGTTACGCGTTGATTTAGCTATAACCTGTATAAGATCACCTAATGTTGCATCGGGCTTAACTGTTTTAAAATTGGTTTCAATAAGCTTGGTCATATCGAGCAAAGATAGAATTGCCTTGTCTTTATGGTGCGTAATAAGTTCACCACGCTTAGCGAGCTGATGTGTATAAACAGAATTTGGAACAAAGAGCTTAATAGTGGCATAACTTATGGTTGCTGTGATCATCAGCGGGACAAAAAGAGCATATCCTGAAGTTATCTCGGCAATAAGGAATATAGCTGTCAGAGGAGCATGCAGAACTCCAGCGATAAGTCCACCCATACCAACCATAGCATAATTACTAACCGTAAGATCACCCAGTCCAATATAGTTCACCACATTGGCAAAGAGCAATCCTGAGAAAGCCCCCAGGAAAAGTGTAGGAGCGAATATACCTCCAATACCTCCTGCTCCAAAAGTTACCGAAGTTGCTATTGCTTTAAAAAATATGATGGCCAGGAAAAGCATAAATACTACGATCATATTTCCTTCGAAGGAATGAAAAAGGCTGTTTTCAAAAAGGAATGAATAATCCCCTTTAAGGCAATCATTGATCACCTCATATCCCTCGCCGTATAGTGGAGGAAATATAAAAATCAGAAGTCCGAGGATGGAGGCTCCAATCAGCCACTTATTACGCCAGAGTTTTATCCTGGAGAAAAGTGCTTCTATGAAAATATACATCCTGGTAAAATATACAGAGACAAAGCCTGCAAGTATTCCCAGGAAGATATAATAAGGAAGATCACTTAAAACAAAGCCTTTTGTTACTTCAAAAGGATAGAGCACGGCCTGACCGAGGAAAAAATAGGAAGTCATCACAGCCACTGCAGAAGAGATCAAAAGTGGAATAACAGAAGCCAGTGTCAGGTCGATCATGATCACTTCAATGGCAAAAACTACTGCGGCAATAGGAGATTTAAAGATGGCCGCCATCGCAGCCGCACAAGCAAGCCCGAGCAATAATGTGATCTGTTTGTAATTCAAACGAAGCATTTGTCCGACATTCGAGCCTATGGCTGCACCGGTTGCCACAGTCGGACCCTCCAACCCGACAGATCCGCCAAAACCTACTGTAAAAACTGAAGTTATTATAGATGAGAAAATATTATGTCGTTTGATTATACCCCGTGATTTGGAGATTGCATACAATACACTTGGTATGCCATGGCCGACATGCATCCTGACTATATATTTTATAAACAAAACAGCAATCAAAATCCCAATGGCAGGATATAAAAAATACATGAAATTATACTCAGTGATCAGGTCAACGGTAAGTAGTTTCTGAATCAGCTTAACGCCGTTCTTGATGATCACTGCTACCAAACCACCCAGGAAACCAATAACTATCGAAATAAGCATGATGAAATGCTTATCCTTGATATTCCTTATTCTCCAGATGAGAAATCGTTCAAGCAGGTTTGTTTTTTTTATATCCACTTTTGGCCAGATTCAAATAAAGTATTGGATAATCAGCTTGTCTATCCCAATTTTTCGTATTTTCAGCTGCAAAGTAATTAATTTTAATGAAACTGACATTGTTCTATAACAAAATACACGAACATTTCTTTAAATCGAACGTTTTAAAATTATTCATATCGCGTCACGCGTCACGCGTCTCGCGTCACGATTTATAATTATGAAGAAAATTATATCCTATAATGTAAATGGAATACGAGCAGCTATAAAGAAGGGATTACTGGATTGGTTCAGAGCTGTTGATCCCGATATTATATTAATACAGGAAACAAAAGCACAGCCAGACCAGATTCCTGTTTTCGATTTCGAGGAGTTGGGTTACAGACATTACTGGTTCTCTGCAAAAAAGAAAGGATATAGCGGGGTAGCAATTCTAAGCAAAGAAGAGCCTGATAATATTATTTACGGCATGGGAATCGAAAAATACGATGATGAGGGACGCTACATCCAGGCGGATTATGGTGATACTTCTGTCGTTTCTGTTTATCATCCTTCAGGGTCGAGTGGAGACATAAGACAGGCTTTTAAGATGCAGTGGCTTGCTGATTTTAAAAAATTCACTAACGAACTTCAAAAATCCAGGCCTAAGCTTGTCGTTTCAGGAGATTATAATATTTGTCATAAACCCATTGATATCCATGATCCCATACGTAATGCAAAAAGTTCAGGTTTCCTTCCTGAAGAGCGGGAGTGGATGACAGAATTCCTTGATACAGGATTTATTGATACATTCAGGGTGTTTAACCAGGAACCGGATAATTACACATGGTGGAGCTACAGGGCCAATGCAAGGGCGAAGAACCTGGGATGGAGGATTGATTATCATATGGTAACAGAGCCATTAAAGAAGGATCTTCAAAGGTCATTGATACTCCCTGATGCAAAGCATTCTGATCATTGCCCGATTATGCTGGAGATGGATTTTTAATAGGGGGTTAGGTTTCATCCCATAACCTCTTAATCCCTAATTCCCAAATACCTTCCGCACGAGATCCTCTACCTTCTTCACAGATACGACCTCAATATTCAGCTTGGCTGTGGGGATGCTTTTGATGTTATGATGAGAAATAAACATCCTTTCAAAGCCCAGCTTATCAGCCTCAGAAACTCTTTGCTCTATCCTGTTAACTGCTCTGATCTCTCCTGAAAGTCCTACTTCTCCAGCAAAGCAGTATTTATTCTCCACAGCAACATCTTCATTGCTTGACAATACTGCAGTGATGACTGCAAGGTCGATAGCCGGATCATCCACTCTTATTCCTCCTGCGATATTCAGGAAAACATCTTTAGTACCAAGGCGGAAACCGCTTCTTTTCTCCAGAACAGCCAGCAACATATTCAATCTTCTAGTATCAAATCCAGTAGTAGATCGCTGAGGTGTTCCGTAAGCGGCAGTGCTGACAAGTGCCTGGGTTTCGATAAGCATAGGCCTGATACCTTCAACAGTGGCTGCAACAGCAATTCCACTGGTAAGTTCATCTCTTTGAGTGATGAGAATTTCCGAAGGATTTTTAACTTCACGGAGACCGGCTCCGGTCATTTCGTAGATACCTATTTCTGATGTTGAGCCGAAACGGTTTTTAACAGATCGCAGAATGCGATATCCATGGTGACGATCTCCTTCGAATTGCAATACAGTATCGACCATATGTTCCAGGATCTTTGGGCCGGCAAGCATACCATCTTTGGTAATATGTCCGATAAGAAAGACAGCTATGTTGGCATGCTTGGCAATCTTTTGCATTTCTGCGGCACATTGCCTGATTTGGGAAATACTTCCCTGGGCTGATTCAATCTGGTCGGAGTGTAATGTTTGAATTGAGTCGATTATTATAATGTCAGGTGAGATCTCATCAATATGACGGAAGATAGTCTGGGTGTTCGTTTCAGTGAGAATATAACAATGATCGCTGTGAAGCTTAATGCGTTCAGCCCTCATTTTAATTTGTTGCTCGCTTTCCTCTCCTGTGATATAAAGTACTTTTTGATTTTTGAGATCAAGAGCCACCTGCAGCATTAATGTGGATTTGCCAATTCCTGGTTCGCCACCTATCAGAACCAGGCTTCCTGAAACCAGTCCATTACCAAGCACACGGTTTAATTCATTATTTCCTGTATCGATTCTCACTTCTTTATCCGTTGTGATCTGAGAAAGGTTTTTCGGAGAGCTACTTTGCTTTTTAAGATTTTCAGGAACACTGTCTTTTTGAGAGCTGACAGATATTACCTCTTCTATGTATGTATTCCATTCATTACAAGACGGACAGCGTCCGATCCACTTTGGGGATTGTGATCCGCAATTCTGACAGAAGAAAGTTGATTTTATTTTAGCCATGCAGACAACAAGATACTAAAAATACATGAATCAGATCTGCTTGATCTTATCTATGAGATTGCTTGTGCTGTAACCATTTACAAGATCCAGTGTTTTGATTTCACCATTGTATGCCTTTACGATATCATAGCCAACAATATCTTCTTCATTATAATCAGCACCTTTAACAAGTATATGTGGCTTAACTCTTTTAATAAGTTCATAAGGAGTATCTTCGTCGAAAAAGAAAACACCATCAACAAAAACCATAGATGCTAGCACATTAGCTCTGGCATTTTCATCATTTACAGGGCGATTTTTACCTTTAATCCTTTTAACAGAATCATCTGTATTTAAACCAACCACCAATACATCTCCAAGTTCAGATGCCTTTGCGAGATATTCAACATGTCCTTGATGAATCAAGTCGAAACATCCATTGGTAAATACTATCTTCTTATTGAGAAAATTCCAGATTGCGACCTTATGGTCAATATCTATAGCTTTAAGTTTAATTTTTGAATTAATGTAATCCAGCATTCCCATTTGTTTGTCTCCTTTTTTGAATAAGAATCAATATAAATGATAAGCCACCCAAAATAATGATCATAATTGTTTGGGCAGCATGTGAAAGTGTTGCATAAGAAGCAGCTGCAGTAGGCAATATTGCATATAATTCAACTAAAATTGCTTTTGTGATAAAATGATATGTCCCGATGCCACCAGGTACAGGAGCGACTATACCAAGGCTTCCTATCGACATTACCGTAACCGCATCTCCAAAGTCGAGAAATTCAGTTCCTTCAAGTGAAAGGAATACAAAGAATACCATACAGGAATACATAAACCAGATGACGAATGTATAAAAGAGGAATAATCCTTTTTTCCTCATATTCTTTATGGTCTTTAAACCTTCAACAAATCCGTGCAGGAATTGAGTTAGTTTAACAAATATGTTAAGTTTCTTAAGCCTATCCTTGTATTTCCTGATAAGAAGAACACTAATAATTATTAAAACAACTATAACAAATACTATTACAAGTATTGATCCGAAATTTTTCTCAACATTTGAGAACAGAGGAATGAAAACTGTTCTGTTGACAAATGCTCCAACCAGTTTTAGTTGAAATACAATCACTCCAAAAATAATAAGCAGCAGAATTATCATGTCGAACACTCTTTCAACTACGACAGTGCCAAATAAGCCATTAAAAGGAATTTTATCTTTATTGCTAAGTACCCCGCAACGTGATACCTCACCCAACCTGGGTACAGCCATATTAGCAAGATACCCTATCATAACTGCATAAAAAGTAGTGCTTAATCTTGTTTTATATCCAAGGGAGTCTATCAGGATGTTCCACCTGGCAGCCCTGGCTATGTGTGAAATAATTGCTACAATCAAAGAAAGACCGACCCAAAAATAATTTGCTTTGAGGATATCCTGAAATACTTCATGAACATCAATCTTCCTGAACACTAACCAGAGAAAGAGAACGCCTACCATGAGAAAAAACAGGTAGTTTATTACAGATATAATTTTCTTTTTCAAGAAATTATGTTAGTTTATTATTTTTATCAGGAAAAACAATTGAAGGTTTAAAGGATTTAGCCTTTTCAAAATCCATCATTGCATATGAAACAATGATGATCATATCTCCAACGGCGGCTTTTCGTGCTGCTGCTCCGTTAAGAGTGATAATACCGCTACCCCTTTTACCTTTGATAACATATGTATCAAGTCTTTCACCATTTGAAATATTGTATATGCTAATCTTTTCATTTTCGATCAGATTAGCGGCCAACATCAGGTCTTCATCCAGGGAAAGACTTCCAACATAATGTAAATCAGCATGTGTTATTGTTGCCCTGTGTATTTTTGATTTTAAAACTTCTATTTGCATGGCGGCAGCAAAATTAACAAAATATTTATAATGAGATTACTTTATATTCAATAGTGATAAAATATTTATAAGCCTATATTGTCGATCAGTCGTACATTACCAAGAAATGCAGCAATACAGACCCTGATTTCTTCCTGATCGCTTATGCGATTTACAGGCATAAGGGTTCTGGAGTTTACTATATCAATGTACTCAAGTTGCATTTCAGAGTTTATATTTATCTTCTTTTTTGCCCAATCTATTAAATCATTAACACTCATATCCTTCTTTTTCTCCCTAATGGCTAAAAGTGTTTTATAAATAACAGCTGCAATCTTTCTTTGATCAGGAGTTAAACGCGTATTTCTTGAACTCATTGCCAATCCATCAGCTTCTCTTAAGGTAGGACATGGTATGATCCCAATATCCATGTTTTCCTGTCTTACCAAATCCTGGATGATACATAATTGCTGAAAGTCTTTTTCACCGAAATATGCTTTATCAGGAATTGTAATATCAAACAACTTTTTCACAACAATAGCCACACCATTAAAATGTCCTGATCTGAAAGCCCCTTCCATCACTTTATCAAGCATCCCGAAATTATATTTTTTCTCTATAGGTTCAGGATACATTTCTTCAGAAGCAGGTGTGAAAACAATATCGCAACCCAAGTCTTCAAGCAACTTAAGGTCTGCTCCCATCGTTCTGGGATATTTTTCCAGATCCTGTTTATTGTTAAATTGTATTGGATTAATGAAAATGCTGCAAACAGTTATGTCATTATCTATTTTTGAATGACGGACCAGAGAAAGATGTCCTTCATGCAAAGCACCCATAGTAGGAACAAAGCCGATGGTGTTACCACTGGCTTTTTGTTGCTTTATCCAGGATTGAGTGTCGCTTATTGTTTTAAAGACTTTCATATAAATTGCTTGCAAGGCTGAGCACTGATGGCTGAAAGATCTTAAATAAAAGTCAATCGGTGTCAGCTATTAGCCGTTAGCTGTTGGCCATTTTAATTCTTTATAATCTTCCAGGTATCTTTTTCAAGTGACTTCTTGGGTGTTTCAATAATTCTACCAAGCTCCTCGTCATTACGGTAGAATATCATTGTAGGTACTTTTTCTATGTTCAGATCTGAAATGTCAAGTTCTCCGGCAGTTTTTTTTCTGTTAACTGCAATGATAGTTAAATTGCTATTGTCGAATCCGGTTATTTCAAGCAGTTTGAGAAAAAGTGGCACATGCTCTTTGCTGTCATGACACCATGATGCAAGAACCATAGTGATCTTGATATCCTGCCATCCATCTTTTATCTTATATATCACCTTTTCATCACCCAGGTAATCATCATAAGTTTTTACCATTGGCAAACGGAATTCCCCCCATCGAAGACCATTAACATCGCAATAACCTATTAAAACTTCTTTATTGAGTCTGGGGTCTTGATACTTTTGGTTCAATTCTTGTGATAACAGATTTGAGCTAACAATAGAAGTGAAAATCAGAAAACAAAAAATATATTTCATCGTTAATTATTTAAATGATTAATACAAAGATAATTGTTACAAGTGAACACAGTATTATTATTTGAATTAATTTTGTAAAAAATGCTATAAGTATGAGTGACATGTCATTTAAAGAGAATCTGGATTTGCTGATTAGATTGTTCAAGAAATTGAAGGATAAGTCGGCTCTTCATGATATTAAGGGAATTGATAAAAATTTCTATTTCAACTTTGAATATTTACTGAACAATTATGAGACGATGAAAGATCAGATATCAGAGGAGTTGCTGGATAAATTCGGGGAGCCCGTGAAAGAAATGATTGCAGGACTGGTAGAGCAGCTGAAAGAGGAGATTGGAGAAGAAGAATTGATGAAAATGGAAGCAGAAGAGATTGATGTGGAAGAAGAGACTATATTAACAATTGAAGAAGATATGCAACCTGCATCTTTCGATGAGATTAATGAAGGGATAAAAAAGATTGATGAAAAACTCAAGAAAGGCGGATTGTCGGAGGAAGAGATAAACAAATTACTTGATCAGCGGATGAAGCTGAAACAGAGAAAAGAACTACAATAAAAGCTGGTTAGAAACCAGCTTTTATTATATTGTCGATTGTCGATTTTCGAACAGATATAAGAATTATAACCTCAGATTTTTCGAGCCGAATGTTTTGATAGCATTATACATGAATTTATCTATATTTGTCCATCTAAACTACTACAATGGATAAGAAGAAAAAGCTCTGGAGGTATCCTTTCGGCTATAGAGAAGGATTTATAATTGTTCTATTCGTTTTATTCACAGGATTTATTGTTGAATGGATATTAAAAAAACCACTTGGATTACCTGCCTGGCCGGTTAATTTGATAATATTAATTGTTTTCCTGGGGTATCTTTTACTTGTTCAGCTGTTTATAAAGCATCCATTTATTAAATGGCTTTCAACAACTAAGGCTGCCATCTCTGCTATTAGTGTTTTCACAATACTTATCTTGATAATGGGATTTATCCCACAAAACAATAATAGCTCAAGCAGTTTTGTGCATGCTTTAGGCTTGGATCATATTAATAATAGCTGGGGATATTTTCTGGTCGCTATATATCTTATGGTAGTTCTGGGTTTGACAGCTATAAGAAGAGCATATCCAATATCAATTAAGAATTTCGCATTTTTACTTAACCATGGGGGGTTGTGGATAGTGATAGCAGCAGCATCTCTTGGATCAGCTGACTTATGGAAGCTGACTTTACCTATTGAAGAAGATGAGGTTTCATTTACTGTTTATGATAAGCAAAATCAGGCATATCAGCTGCCCTTTGCTGTAAAGTTAGTGGATTTTGATATTGAACTTTACCCTCCAAGAATTGGAATGATGAAGAATTCCGATGGAAGGCTGGCGATAAAAAAGGATGAGAATCTTATCGATGTTCAAGAAGGTAATAAAGGACAGCTTAATGATTATGAGATACACATTGTAAGGTATATTGAGGATGCCATGTTTACTAAGGAAGGGTATATAAGCTCTGATGAAACAGGAGCTTCACCTGCAGCACTTATAATAGCAATTGATCCATCAAAAAGTGATACGATCTTTGGCTGGGTTTCCTGCGGCAGCTTCGCAATGAAGTCGCGATTTATGCCTGTAAATGAGAGATATTCTTTAGCGATGCTGGAACCAACTCCTGACAAATATAGTTCAGTGCTGAGATTTTATAGTGATATGCAGGATTATGAAGAGGTGAAAATAGAGGTAAATAAACCCTATTCTTTTAAAGGATGGAAAATATACCAGGTTGGTTATAATGAACAGATGGGAAAATGGTCTAATCTCAGCGTACTGGAGTTTGTTAAAGATCCTTGGCTTCCTCTTGTTTATATAGGAATATTTATGATACTGCTGGGTTCACTATACCTGGTATGGATGGGACGTTCAACAAAATTTAAAACAAAATGAGCTGGATAGAATACCCTTATTTTTTATATATAGCATCGGTTTTGTGGATAACAGGACTGGCAATAACAATATTTTTATGGTTAAAAGAACTGAGAGGTCATTCTTTTTCTAAATCCAGTATTATCAACATCATCAAGGATATTTGCATTGTTGCAGGAACACTGGTGATAATAAGCTTTGTAATATTTCTCTGGATTGGTTTGGAACGGCCACCATTCAGGACTCTGGCTGAAACAAGGTTGTGGTATGCAATATTTACTGCAGTAATAGG
>CAZDWF010000126.1:0-9904 GCA_964508895.1 uncultured Bacteroidales bacterium | reverse complement strand
AGCATCCGCCCAATGCAAAACGATCCGATGTCCATTCCCAGACATTACCTGCCATATCACACATTTCATAACCATACCCTGATGGGTCACCAAGACTGCCGACAGGGATAGTACCATCCGGATGCGTTGAACCTAAATAATTAGCAATACTGTTATTTATACTCGTCCCACAACCATAAATATAACTGCCATCATAATCTGCCACCGCCTGCCACTCCCATTTGGTAGGAAGTCTATAATCGTAATAGTTGCAGAAAGCTGTTGCTCCATACCAGCTTACATAAGTAACCGGATGATTTTCAAAACCGTTGTCTACAGTGAATGAGCCGCCAGTATAATTAATCCTTGCTGCTCCGCCATCGGTGGCTCCATCGAGAGTATATCCAGAACCAGCAAGGTTATAATATACTTCACCGTCAAAATCTATCCCACTGTTAGAGCCGATTGCACCCCTTATGATATCAACATCAACAATGAGATCACCAGAAGTAAGTGCTTCATTTAGAAACTGGCAATACTGAGCGTTTGTAGTCTCATATTTGCTCATTTCTCTATTAAATGGCTCATGGCCAGATACACCGGGATCGTCGATAGATATCCAGACCATGGCATCAGAAACTTCTGGAAGATAGTCGTAAGCCAAAGGCCATCCACGAGGACAGCAATCAAGCCATTTATCGACAAAAACACCCAAATCAAGCGAGTTGACGAGGCTGTCCTCATGCAGGTCAGCGGGCAGTCCAGTTCCTGTATCCAGCCAATATCGAGCAAATCTCGCGAAGTGTTCGAAATTTACTATGCAGGCAGGAATCTCCGGCCAGAAGCCGCCTAGGATTTCATAGTTGCCGCCAGCCAACCAACCTGAATCATGTTGGCCTATTGTCCCACTAATCACATACGGTCCACCAGTGCTAGTTGTACCGCCGCTGTCAATCGTACTCCGGGTCAGTTGATAAGGGCCACTCTGCATAGCTAAAGCTAGCTCATTGTGAAGTAATACAACACTTGCAACCACAATCAAAGCAACGGGGCCGAACTTGCGAATTATTGACAAACTCATATTATTAACAGTTTGGTTCATTTTTCACCTCTTGCATTTCTGGCACGTTTCCCATAGCTTATTTTGTATAGGTTATTTTTGCGTTATAAATTATATCACCCGTATCTAAACTTGATGTCCAAAGTACATAAGCGTAAGTGTTATTATCGATAGTTCGAGGAACTGGACATACTACTTCTGTTCCTATTTTCGCACTTTCGATTACACTCATAGTCGCACTGTTTAAGTTTATTTTCCTAAAAGCCCAATCTTCTGCTGTGGCAGCTCCATTTCCATAAACAACTACTTTAGTAACGTTCGCACCATGAGGAAGCATAACAGGGGCAAAGAAAAACATTCCATTAGTTCGGGCTTCTATATATGCTCCATCTCTATTTATTTCAGTGCTGTCTGTATTAAATTGAGGATGAAAATTGGCACCCACACAACTCCAATAATGAGTTTCAACGACAGGAGAAAGGCTTTGCCAACTGGCAAGACCGCTGGCATCTGACGTGAGGACTTTACCTGCTCCTTGCAAACCATCCGTAATTTTAATTGATCCGTTTACATCGAGTTTTGCACTTGGGATTGTTGTACCAATACCAACATTGCCAGATGGGATGGAATATATATCGTTACCGGAGACCATCCAGTCGCTATCATTACCGGCATTACCAGCAGTCTCAGCATAAACAGCATAAGGCGCTGGCGTTGTTTCCTGCCGAGGACTCAAAGTAGTATGACGATCAGTAGAATCTCCCGGGCGAACAGCAATTTCAAGCCAACGAGTATCACCTGTGAATGCGCCGCTACCGAAATCCAGTACCACGGCAAAAGATCCATCGACGACATCAACGTCTGGCGAGTCGAAATCACTTCCGACTTGGCTACCTCCCACCAAAGCATCATATAGTTTAAATTGGAAATCATAGACATTGTTTGCCGGGGAATTGGCGTCATAGATATGTCCCTGATATGTAAATGCTGTCCCCATCGGTGCTGCCTCGCAAAGCCTTGCCTGACACACGATCAAGCACAAAGCCAAAACTAAAATTGCCACACTTTTTCTTGTATTCATTGTTCATTCTCCTTAAAAAATAAAAACGACATTAACTTACCCATAAAGATTCTCATTATTCTTCTTCACCTGAAGATGTATACTTTGAAACAGAAATCGCTTGTTTTCCTCACCACAAATCTTCCTCTTTTATTGGATACCCCACAATTCAATATCATCAATATTCCAACCGGAATATGAATAAGCTTGGGCACTAAGGACCTTGTAACTCCACCGTAGGTAGACGGTCTGTTGGTTGTCGGCAATACTACTAATGTCATACTCTGCAATCTGCCAGCTTCCATCAGTAATGCTCGAATCTGCGGTATGTTCCCAAACTACACTCCAGTCAGTTCCATTGTTTGAAGCTTCAATTTTACTAGCAATGTATGTAGGCGTATCAGTATTTAGCCATCTGGCAAATTTAAGACGTACACTCTGAAAGTTGTTACAGTCAAATGGACCGGCAGTTAAACGGTATGGCCCTCCAACTGCAACAGTATAATCGCCGCTTAAATTAACACCATATACATTGTTGCCAGAGTAACCACTGTTAGGGTCAGAATTTCCATGACTACCACCACTTCCAAGTGGCTGACCAAAAGCCCACTCACCTTCTGTAGTCCAGCCGGGATTTGTGTCAAGAGATTGCCCACTAATTAAAATAGTCGGTCTGTTATCCTCAAGCCAGTGTCTGGCTATTATTGAAAAATCAAGGAAATTTATAATACCATCACCTTCATTCAAGGGGGCAATGTCTACTGAAGGTTCATCCTCAAGCCAAAACTGAGCAACAAGTACCAAGTCCTCCAAGCTTGTTACTAAGTTGCCGGTTAAATCTCCCGTATCTGTATTAATATAAGGAAAAGTAATCAGTACTTGACCGCCTAAGAATTCATCTTGGGTTAAGGTAAGAATGTTTTCCCCTCTCCTGAGAGAGCCGGTCACATCTACAGTTACTTTTCCTGTGAAGGGCCCACTCTGACTCCAAATAGTTTCTGTTCCTTTAATAAGATTGATATTCGAAGGATTTAGGGCGTTTTCCCATAAATTCAGGCTAAACAGTTCCATACTTCTAGACGAAGTACCCGAGGGCACGTCAATCTCAATCAATTGTGGGGACCATCTGTCATAAAGACGGTAGCCATCATTAGTGACCGATGCCGCAATTAATCCAACACTTTGATTTGGTATCCAAACCTCACTTCTTGGAGGTACTGCTTCAGTATCATCATCATTCAAAACAAAAAATTGCCCACCTTCTGTTGCCCATACATAACCATCTTTATCACAATAACTAAAGTTACGAGTACTAATTGTTTGTATTGGCCCTTTCCAGATATTACCATTAGTACCAATAATCACATAATGATACTCTGTTGATTGCCCACTTTGGATATGATAATAAGACAGCCATACTTTGCCTGAATTATCTGTTAGTATACTGTTAATTCCGTATCTATCCTCTTTGTCAATGGCATCACTTAACAATGGGGGAGATAATTCTGTCGTAGTTTTTACGGTATTACCGTTAATATCGCGTATTTGATACATTATCTGTTCACGTGGGCGGTCATAACTCAAAGTATACCAGTATCTGGTCCACAGGAGTAACACACTGTTTTCAATTTGAACCGCTTTCTCCAAGTTGAGAAAAGAATCATTGGCAGTAAACGTTTCAAAAGTAGTCTTTGGTATTATTTCAGAACAATCACTGTTTAAAACCCAAAAAGCTGCTGTTGTATCATCCGCATCTACAAACCATAAGGTATCACCAATAGAACGAGTAGGTATAGAAACATTGCGATGTTCAGCATAAGTACCATCGTGGGAGCCTATCACCGAACCTGAAGAATTAAAGGTTTCAGCTCCATGTCTCCATTTTTGGACATGTGTAAAGGTAGACATAAAGTACTCATAATCTAGGTCACTCCAGAGCAATGCCATGTTGGATCCAACTGGCACAATTTGGGTTCCGCTATAAAGAGTATACTTGCCGTACGAACCATCCCAGCCAGTACCAGGTCCATACCTCAACAATGTTTCACCCACCACAGGACCATTTTTGTTAGATATATTCATAAGAACTGATGCGTTTGATTCGCCGTGATAAGTTCCAAAATATATTTTTTTAGTTGCTGTACGCCATAATCTCAAATTGTTATCTAGGTAAGATTTTTCAACTTGACTCCAGTCATTATAATTGGGTGGGTATTTTTGTCCAACATTAGGGAAGTTAAGTGGGATAGACTCAAACTCCTGCCACCCAAAGTATTTTATTTTCCCCCAGATTATATCGTATTGTGCCGTTTGGCCAGCAGCAATTGATCCAGGTAATGAAACTAGATAACCAGTACTTGCTTTTGTTATGCTCTCAGTAACACCCAATTCGGAGGCAACATACTCACTTGCACCATAAGGTGTAATTTCATCAACTTGATGGATTGCAACAGGAACAAGCTCTGAATCACTCATACCTGCATGTTCCTGCAGCAAAATAAAGTTGTTTGTAGGATTACTTGCTCCAACAGGCATTTCCAAAGTCACGCGACTTGCCCATACACTTCTATTGGTTCTAACAGCTGATATTACTTTTGGTGCTGCATTGACAACAAACTCATAGCTGATTGGTGCTTGGTTAATATTCCCTGCTTCATCTTGGGCTCTGACCCAGAAAATATATGCACCATTTTCCACATTATACCCTTTTGATATTGCAGAAGACCATGCAGACCAATCGGCGTCCACACCGTCAAGTTTATACTGGTATGAAAGATTTGGAGGTAAGGATACATCATCTGAGCCTGACCAAGAAAATGATATCGAAGAGGTTTCACCAACCGAAGGAGGAACTGTATCAAAATTAGATGTGGGAGCTGTTTTATCAGAAGAATACGCTACTATTGTCTCAGCTGTGTGATCATCTTTCAAATTGTTATAGATTAAACTGGGAGGGCTAAAGATATGACCACTTGCTGACGGTGTGACAGTCACAGAAACTCCACCTTTAACTCCTGCAAAAGAAAAATTACCGTCTGTAATATTTTGTGACATTGTCTGCTCATCACTTGTTAGAGTTAAATCAACACCGCCGGGAACTGGAGATCCATCATTGAGTAGTACCGTACCACTTATCGTGTAGTTCTGGGGTATATATCCATAATAAACATTTAAGCCAAGCTCTGTAGTACCTGCGCTAAGTGTAACCCACCACATATCTCCTGTTCCACTTCCTATTAAGGATCCTCCTTCATAAAATTCCCACTCCCTATATTCATAATTGGGACTCCCAACATCAGCTTGGAAATGCACTGTTGAACCTGCAGGGACTACTAAAGGATCTAATATCTGCTGGGTAATTGGTATATCTGTCCATGGTCCTCCACTGCCTGTCAACGAATATCTCAAATGTAAATCTGATGAAATTCTTGTACACTGGACAACTGCATTAATAACCACATCACCATCAGAATAAACTGATGGGCCACTTTGCCAAGGAGTTGTGTCTATTCCCATACGCGTGTCAGCAAATAAGAAATAGTATGAATACAATCCCACAGGTAATGTTGTTGTATAGTGATAGGTTCCATTAGAAGCAGTTCCGCTCTTAAGAGTCATTATAGCTTCTGTGCCACCGCTTATATATACTTTTCTGTATATTGGATCGGGCGAATCGCCATCCGCATCATAGTAATCTACCATAAACTCAAAATCAGTCGATTCAGTTCCGGAGCCAGGTAAGACACGAGGGTTTGAAAGTATAGGTGAATGATTCTGAGAAGTTCCAACAAGAGAAAATGACATTATTTCACCAACTGCACTTATGTTATTTATATGTAATCTAGATTCGGTACTATCCCACCATAATGCGTCTGGTAAGGTTGTATCGCTAAACTCACTATTGGTGTCATTAAATAAATCTGAACTATCTCCGTTGTTATTATTATTTTCAAGATCGAAATCATTGTCTGCCTGTTCTAGGGAGACCATGTAATGCAAATTTGCTGTCATTTGTTCATTATCATTGTCACCATCTTCGTCAATGTGCCATATCGCAAGTCCCTCATCTGGACAAGCAGAATACCTATCGGATTGCAAAAAAGATTCTACTAAATAGAATTCTTTATTATTACTTGGATTTATGTAACGATACATTTCAGAATCATTGGACACAATCTGATATTGGCCATTCATGCCATAGAGATTCGTAACTGTTTGCCAGCCACATAAGTCTCTTAAATATGGATTTGGTGGAATGGGGTTTGTATTACTAGAACCTGATGCCATCAAACAATAATTACCCAAACCACTAGACTCATATCCATAATCATACATATCAGGCCAATTACACACCATATGCCCATTCTCATGGCAGAAAGTTCGCAAGCTTAAAGAAGTGCCAATATTTGTAATTTGATATTCCCCACTTTTTACACCATCTGCACTAAAAGAGCCGAACATACTACTTTTATGTGGCCATAATCCTTGTGCCCACGCATTATCTACTTCTCCGGCATAAAAAGCATTTATTGCAATTATATAATCACCACTTTCAGTGCTTAGTGCAGAAAAATCAAAACCTGTCTGTTCTAAATCATTTAAAGCCTCAAGTATTAGTTCTCTTGCTCTTGTGCCATAGCTAACACTTGAATCTGTGTAGTAACTTTTATTGTTATTAGCAGTATAATAATTTGTAACATGATTAGTATACTCTAGGTTTCCGTCAGAAATATCAAAGAAAAAGTCATACACAGAACCATTATTACCGTGGCCATTGTATCCTTCTTGATTAAGATAGTTCTGGATATCACTAACAGTGATACTTGCTGCTTCATCAGGGAAATCTATTAATAATGTCAAGCCCAATATTTGTGTATTTGTTAATTGAGGGGAAGATAATGAGATTGTCTTTTTATCAACAAATGCCGGAACTGATTGCACATCCAACAAATGCTTATTCTTCAATGCTTTTTGTCTTACTTCATCTTTAGGAAGCTTTATGTGCTTTTTAAACTTCTGAACTTTGGTCCCTTTTTTAGGAGCGCCAAAAATCTCCCCGCTTGAGACAAGTTCCTTCTTGTCAGTTGATAATTTAGCATAACAAATCCATTTGTTCTTTTTATCACGTACCAAAGTATATCCATCTAGGCTCTCAACATGCTGGTAATATTCGTCTCCCCATACTTTTACAGAAACAAAAGAACCATCGGGTTGTTTGAGCTTGAATACCTCGCCGCTATAAGGCGCAGCAGATGTTGATGAATTAACAAGACATAGGGTTAACAAAAAAGTAAATAGAATTGGTTTTTTCAAATTTCACCCTCCTTACTTGTGCATTTGTTGCAAAAAAAACTCCCACAAAAAATGGATACAAATAGGCTTACCGGAAAAGTTTGAAAAGTCTTTCTTTGCCATTAATCATCGAAATTATACCATAAAGCTGACTTAATGCAAGTTAAATCCCCCCCTCCACAATATTGTAAGTCTTACCCTAAAAGGCCTTAGAGACCTATTTTTGCTTTTTGGGCAGAAAAGAACAATAAATTGTCAATTTGCATATAGAAATTGTAAACTGAACTTGTTTTACGCAATACTGAAACCACGTTCCTATTTTACACAAAAGTCTAGATGCAGAGCCTGCCATGACCTTCGGATTGAACATCCGATGGTCCCTAAAGTCTCATTTTTAGGCTAATAATGCAGGTCTGTTTTAGCCGACTTTGCTACCACAAGCAGCACAATAGTTGGGACTTCCAAGTACTCTTTTGTCACAAACCGGGCAGCTTCTGGCAATTCCAAACCTGCTTCTGCCAGGACTCACTAGCAGGATCAAAAGTACTATGATTACTGTGATAGCGGTACCGGTCAGAAAGTTTTCCCTGATCCAGATTGCCTTTTCGGGAACGCCTTTTTCAGCGAGCCAATTTGCTATCAAAAGCACATTTCCGGCAAGGAAAATAGCCCCAATTAGCCCAATAATGATGATTTTTCTGATTCCTAAGCTCATTATTTATCCTTTCAAAAAATAGTCTTTTCAGTTCAACATAGCGCAAATGGGTACAGAGCGCAAGTAAAATATTAAGATTTTTCATAATTATATATTAGCTGGTCTTAGGTCATCCCAGCAAATACAAAAACCTCTTGACAAATTAAGACAAGAAATTACAATTCGGGATATTTCTTGTAAGCCCATTTCTTTTAAAAGGATGCAAAAATGACTGAACGATGGTTGTCAGTAGATGAGATAGCTGCACACCTTGGAGTTAAGAAGGATACTATCTACAAGTGGGTACGCACCACAGATATCCCATATCACAAGGTCGGCAAGCTACTCAAATTTCAGATTCAAGAAGTTGACGCTTGGGTAAGAGCTGGAAAAGCGGGAGAAAAGGCCGATGGAGGCTCCGAAAACTAAATGATAGTGTCAACTGGTACAACCTACAAACATTACAAGGCAAATATCACTGCCGGTGCATTATTAGTGCCTGAGTCCCGTAAGATAGCCAATTTGCTGATTAACGATGTAGACAAAAATACATGGAAAGAAACCATTGAAAATAAAAACATTTTGCAAAAACGAAGCTTGGCTTCCGCCAAAAGAATTGCATCCTTAATTCGATCAAGGTTGCAACTGATGGATAAGGAATTGTGGGAACTAATCGCCGATGGAGATTCTTTGGTTGCTACTCATGCTGTATTTGCTGCATCAATTAAGCATTGTGTTCTGTTGGGTGATTATTTGAACTTGGTAGTACATGATCACTTTAAACGCTTTGAAAATCGGCTTTCAAGAAGAACATGGGATGAATTTATCATACAGTGTCAACAACGAGACCCTCTGATGAAGGAATTGCCACCTTCTACCGCAAATAAAATCCGTTCGAATGTACATAAGATTCTTACGGAGGCTGGGTATCTGAAGGATAGCAGAACGCTCATACTCCAGAAAACTGATATCGCTATTGAAGTTATTGACTATTTACAAAGCAAAAACGAAAACTACGTACTTAATTGTATACAGGTATAAAAATGGCTGAGCTAACTGAAAGACTAAACCAAATATATGACAGAGTCACCAACGAAGATTTTCTAAAGTGTAGAGGCTTGGGCAACGAAATTGCTTTCTATATTTTTGATTACACTCCGGAACACGAGTTAGAGGTTCGTGACCACATAGATTTCTTAAAAAAGCGAATCAACAGCCAAACTCAATTAAAAGTAGCTGAAGTAAACTTGTTTAATATTTTAGTAGAGCATCTGAAGAGTCGTAACCTGCTTGATAAATCATGTCAATTGGAAGTTTCAAAAGGGATCGAGCATCTTCAAAAAGCAGTGAGAGCGCCGTTAAAAACGGAGAATCTTGTAAAAATATTTCAAGAAAGCGTGAAGCCTGATGAATACGACATAGTTTTCATAAGTGGAATTGGAAATTCGTGGCCACTGGCACGAGCACATGCCCTATTAAACAACTTACAACCAATACTGTGTGATACGCCGCTGGTGTTATTTTATCCAGGCTGCTATGACGGTCAATCATTCAAGCTATTTAATAAATTGAAAAGTAACCCTTACTACAGAGCGTTTAGACTTGTTCCGTAAAATATTCGGGGAATAGATTATGAAAATAAAAGAACTACTTGCAAAAAATATTGACCGTTCAATTAACGGTGTGGTCAAAGCCGAACAGATGGACCAAGCTTCCGTATGGCAAGAACTCGATGAGTTTGTCGTAACTAGAGAACTTAGTCGGCATTTGGATAGATATTTTGGCTTGTATGCTGACTCGATAGACAACTATGGTGACC
>CAZDWF010000125.1:0-9960 GCA_964508895.1 uncultured Bacteroidales bacterium | reverse complement strand
AGGACCCTGTCAGCTAATGGTTTGATGTTTACTTTTGCCATTTTCTATATATTTAAATTATGATTGTAAAATTTTCAGTATTCTGACAATGGCTTGTCATATTTTATGCCAAAACAGATTATAAAAAAAAATGTCAGAATATAGTGACATTCTGACATTTAAATTTCTTCAAAGAAGTATATTAGTTTTCTTCTTCCTGTGGAGGAGGTGCCTGGTAGTTCTGTAATCCATCCGGGATCTGTACCTCATCAACTTTTTCCTGAAGTTCACTTGCATTAACCTGAATTACTTCTCCTCTTGGAATTACGAAGATAGAAACCAGGCTGAAAAATAATAATGCAATAGCTAAAGTCCAGGTTGCTTTTTCCAGGAAATCAGCAGTTTTTCTCACACCCATATACTGGTTAGATCCAGCAAAATTAGATGCAAGGCCACCACCTTTAGAATTTTGAACCAGTACAACAAGAATGATTAGTATACAAGTGATCAGTATCAGTACGCTAATTAAAATATATAAACCCATTTCTCTTTATTTTTTAACCTTTTTCTTAAGGTTCTGAATTTGAGCTGCAAAGTAACTGCTTTTTTCCGGATATTTCAAGCTTAATTTCTCAAATAATTTAATAGCTCTTTTATTATTTCCCTGCAACACATGAATATTTGCAAGCGTTTCACTAATAATGTCATTATTAGGTTCAGTGCTTTTCCTGGCAAATTCAATATCTATATTGCTGTCATTTTTTGAAATCGGACCAATGGATGGCTCTTCCCTTATAAATTTATCTATGATCTCCTCCTGGCTCTTTATTTTAAGTTGATCGTCGGTTTTGGTAATAATCCTTGGTCTTTCTTTTTTAGGTGGTTCAGTTACTTCTTCTTTAGCTTCTTTTTTTTCTGCTTTACCAATCGATTTAAGGTCTTTTGTTGTATCTGAATTATTCTTATCATGGATTGTATTTAGGCGTTTAGCAAGGATATCCTGTAAACGTTTTTTATTTTCATCTTTTTCAACAGTAGCTTTCCCCTTTTTTATTATCTCTTTAGGTAGATCGGCAGTTGACTTTGGAGTATCTGCATCTTTTCTTAGCATATCTGAGTGCAGAATATCTTTTATGTCAATCAGATGAATGTTATTTGTTGTATACAAAAATGCCTGTTGCAGGTAGTTTTCATTTTCATTCTTAGCTTTTAGAGAAAGATATATAGAATACAGGATCTGGACTGATTGGCAAAAGGGATAATCAATGGTATATTTTTGCAATCCTGCAATATCTTCAAAGTGAATATTTGAAGGTTTTTCAAGATAAGAGATAAGTTGTTTTGAATCCATAAAATTTAAATTACCAATTTACTACAGCCTTGTTGAATATATCATCAACCAGCATTTCATTGATCTGGTCTATTAAAGTTTCCTGAACTGTTGAAAGGCTTTGATTGCTTGGATAATCTTCAAACCTTGTGAAATTAGTTTCATAATCCATAGTCGGATCTTTAGTGTTGGTAAATTTAATCTTGACAGTTATGCTTAGCCTGTTTAGTGCAGCAGTCTGATTTGCCTGTATAGCTACTGGTTGGGTTGAATATCCAATTATTTGTCCTTCAAGCCTTAAATCACCACCTCTTTCCAGAAGAATCAGGTTGGTTTCTGCAGTAAACTTATCACGAATTGCATTGGTTATTTTTTCGCTTAAAGTAGGTTCAACCAGCTGTGCGTTATTTGGAAACCTTTGAATAGATATCGTTTTTATATCAGGGGAAATGGAGGCACCGGTAAATGAATAAACCCCACATGACTGAATAAATGACATTATCATTAATACAATAGAGATCTTTAATATATGTGTAAATAATGAAGTTAATTTATTCATCAGGATCTAGTTAATATTGTATTCTTTGATCTTTCTGTAAAGTGTACGCTCTGATATACCTAATTCCTGAGCTGCATTTTTACGTTTGCCATTATGCCTTTCAAGGGCTTTTCTTATCATTTCTTTTTCTTTTTGTTGCAAAGAAAGGCTTTCCTCAATAATTTCAGGTTCAGTAACAGTGTCGCGAAACTCTCTCTTATGTGGATGAATCGCAATATCCTCACTAATATCTTTAAGGTCATTAGTGTCTTCATGTAATTCATTCAAAAGGCGACTCCTGTCTGATGTGTCAGCATCTATACTAACCTGTCCATTGATAATATCACCAACAACCTTTTTAAGATCATGAATATCCTTTTTCATATCAAATAATACCTTATAAAGAATATCACGTTCTGATAATGAACTATCCTGGTCGTCCTTTTTATAAAGCACCGGAAGATCGTTATATTGTTGTGAGGGCAAGTATTTCTGTAAAATTAATGCTGTTATTTCTCTATCTTCTTCAATAATTGAGATTTGCTCGGTGATATTTTTTAATTGTCTGATATTTCCGGGCCAGCGATAATTAACCAGTAATTGTAATGCTGTGTTATCAAGTTGCAGTGCAGGCATACGATATTTTTCAGCGAAATCTGCTGCGAACTTCCTGAATAATAAATGTATGTCATCCTTTCTTTCGCGTAATGCCGGAATAAATATGGGAACTGAATTCAACCTGTAGAAGAGATCCTGTCTGAATTTACCTTCAGAGATTGCTTTGTCTATATCAACATTGGTTGCAGCAACCACTCTAACATCCGTTTTAATAACTTTCGATGAGCCTACTTTCATAAATTCACCTGATTCTAATACCCTGAGCAGCCTTACCTGTGTTGACAATGGTAATTCAGCAATTTCATCCAGGAAGATGGTCCCTCCATTTGCTACTTCAAAGTATCCTTTTCTGGCTTCGTGAGCGCCTGTAAAAGATCCCTTTTCATGACCAAATAATTCACTGTCAATCGTACCTTCTGGTATGGCTCCACAATTCACTGCAATATATGGTCCATGTTTTCTTGCACTTTGTTGATGAATAATCTTAGGAAAAACTTCCTTTCCAACACCACTTTCTCCTTGAATCAAGACGGTAAGATCAGTTGGAGCCACCTGAGCAGCAATATCTATTGCCCTGTTTAATAATGGTGAATTTCCAATTATTCCGAATCGTTGCTTTATTGATAGTACATCCATTTGCAGTTTCAGTTAGCCTGAATTATTATTAGAAATGTAAAATTAGTGAAAATACACTTAATAACATAGCCTCCCAAACTGTAAGGAAGGCTATCATAATATTAGTTAAACAAACAAATAAAAAGAAAGATTTTACTTATTGTCTTTCACTTCCTTTTTAATCCTTTGAATGTGTCCTCTGCCAAGTGCTTTAACTTCGCACCCAAGCTCAAAATACCTGCGTATATCGTCATCGCTCAGTATGCCAAAACAATCAATAACTGCTATTGGACCACCTGCCCATTTTACGATATCATCAGGATTAAGATTTTGATAATCTGTATGAGGTACCGCAAGTATTATAACTTCCACGCCTTTAAGTGCTTTTGGGAGATCTTTTTGAATTCTTATCTCTACCAGTCCTTCCTGGTTCCTGAAAAATCTGCCCCATGATTGTCCTGGTGCAGGATATTCATCCTGGATTTCCAGCTCATACCAGTGATCCACGTAGGGATCATGAACTCTGATATCAGCACCCATCTCTGTGAGTTTTCTCACCACCATCTCACTGCCGCTGTACCTGGTATCACCAACATCCTGACGATAACTGGCACCACAAAGTAGCACTTCCGATCCGGCAATATATCTTGACATATTTCTTAGAGCATCCCTGGTTAATTCAGCCACATGCAGTGAACGGGTATCATTGATATCAATGGCAGTTGGAGTGATCTTAAAAACATCTTCTCCATCTTCGAACCCAAGAATGTGTTTATATGCCCAGTAGCCAAGCCCGCCGTCTTTAGGTAGACAATATCCACCGATCCCTGGTCCCGGGAAGATCATATTGCTATGAGTAGGCCTCATTTTAATTGCATTGATTACTTTGATCAGATCAACACCATTTCTTTCTGAAAACAAACTCCATTCATTAAGATAAGCCAGGGTGGCAGCCCTGTAAGAATTTTCAACTATCTTAGTTGTTTCAGATTCAATTGGCCTGTCCATTACTGTTAGTGGGAAATCCTTTGTGTTTAATACTTCATGGAGAAACTTTTCTACCTTATCACGTGCTTCTTTATCACATCCTGAACATACTCTCCAGAAATCACGAATACTGGATACATATTCCTTTCCTGGCATAACACGTTCGAAGCTATGAGACAACAGAGGAGTCTCATTTAATCCTCTTTTTGAAAACTCTTTCTTAAGTATTGGCCATGCAACAAATTCCGTTGTTCCGGGAGCTACTGTTGTTTCAATTAAAACAAGGGCATGAGCAGGTATCTTTTGTCCGATAGTTTTCATGGTTGCTTCAAGAGCAGCCATATCAGCTTCCCCGTCTTTCATGTTACCCAGGTCGTTCTTGGCATAATCACACTGAACATCAACCACAACCACATCAGCCAGGGATAAACAATCACTATTATAGGTAGCCATGAGCGTTTTTTCCTTTAGAACACTCCTGTCGATAAGCTCATCTACCTCAGGATCCTCTGCTTTAACGGGAGATATGCCTTCATTTAATAAAGGGATTTTCCAGTAACTTCTTGTACTGGGTCTTTGACAACCGATAACAAATTTTGTATAATTGCCATTTTCATCTTTGCTATCAGCAACGATTGCAGCCATAACAGCTCCAACAAAGCCAACACCCATTACAACAACAATTTCTTTCCCTTCCTTTTTGGCTTTATCAACCCTTTGCCTGATATATTCCATTTCTTTTTCATATTCCTCAGGTCTTGGAATGGGATATTTTTCACCCGTCGGGCTTACTGAGTATTTAATGTCTTGATCCATAGCTTGATTTTGTTTTACAAATTGGGTTAATTTATCTTAAGGTGGCTGAAAGCTTATCTTCCAGCTGTTTTACGATTTTTGAAATAAGCTTATCAACGTATTTGTCTGTTAGTGTTTTTCCTGGATCCTGAAGAATAATGCTGATAGCATATGATTTCTTACCTTCTTCAACTTTATCACCCTGGTAAACGTCAAATAAATCTATTGATTTAATAATGCTCTTATCTGCCTTAAGTGCAATATTTTTAATTTCTTCGAATGAAATATTTTGATTGACTACCAATGCCAGGTCTCTTCTCACTTCAGGAAATTTCGGGATCTCAAAATATTTCAGATCTTCTTTTTTTATTCCTGAGAAAAGAATGTCCCAGTTAATATTTGCAAAATACACTTTTTGTTTAATATCCATTCTTTTCAATACATCTTTTGAAATCTCACCTATTATCACAAAAGGTATTCCATTATAATTATAAGTGATCCCTTCAGAAAAATATTCTGGTACCTTCTTGACTGATTCTATAGCAGAAGAGTTAAAATGTGCTCTCTTAATTATCAGGTCAACAAATGATTTCAGGTAGAAAATATCAGAATTTTCATCAGATGTGTTCCAGCTCTCTTTGTGTTTTCTTCCACTAATCATCAGAGCAAGATGGATTGATTCGTTATACTTATTTAAAGGCTTGCTTTTATTGTGATCATAATTTTTTTTGTACTCAGTGCCAAATTCATAAAACTTGCAGTCGGGTAGTTTCCTGTTCTGGTTGTAAAGAACTGATTCCAGTCCGCCAAACAATAACGACTGTCTCATAACATTAAGATCATTACTCAATGGATTATAAAGTTGAACATCTTCTTCCGGGTCGAATCCCGGAAGATTTTCTGAATACAATGCTTTGGTTAATGAATTATTCATAATTTCCAGAAAACCATTGTCACTAAGGAAATTTGCTATTAATTCATGCGTTTTTTCAGGATCAGGCTGAGGAATGTCAGCTATTGAGCTGCTAAGTTTTTCACTTATCTCAATATTATTATAACCATAAATCCTTAGTATCTCCTCAATTATATCTGCTTCTCTTCTTACTTCATACCTGTATGTTGGAACTGAAAGTTTAAGCTTGTCTCCAGTTTTTTTTATCAGGTCAATTTCCAGATCATTTAATATGGAAATTACTTCTGATTCAGGAATATCTTTTCCAATTAGAGAGTTAACCCTCTTCAGGCTTATTTCAACTTCCCAGTTTTTTATTTTTTCAGGATATATATCAATGATCTCTGATGAGATTTTGCCTCCAGCAATTTCTTTAAAAAGTAAGGCAGCTCTTTTTAGTGCATATTCAGTGACATTAGGATCTGCTCCTCTTTCAAAACGGTAGGAAGCATCAGTTTGCAGTCCGTAGGCTTTCGAAGTAGCTCTTATATGAGCCGGATCAAAATAAGCACTTTCAAGGAAAATATTCTTTGTTCCTTCTTTCACTCCTGAATTAATTCCTCCAAAGACTCCTGCTATACACATTCCGTTGGATTCATCACAGATCATAAGATCAGAAACAAGCAAATCTCTTTCAATTTCATCAAGAGTGATAAATTTTTCTCCTTTTTCAGCTTTTCTGACAACTACTTTGTTTCCTTTTATTTTGTCTGCATCAAATGCATGCAGTGGGTGGCCTGTTTCCATCAGGACAAAGTTTGTTATATCAACTATGTTGTTGATCGGCCTGATATCTACTGCGATGAGATAGTTCTTTAACCAGTCTGGTGATTCGCCAGTCTGTATTTCGGAAATGCAGACTCCTGTATATCTTGGACAGGCTTTTATATCGTCAACAATAATTTCAATATTAATATCATGATTATCAATCTTGAAATCATCAACAGTAGGTTTGTTGAGTTTTAATGATTTATTTTGTTGTTGATTAAGGGTTGCCACAATATCCCTTGCTGTTCCTATATGTGATGTAGCATCTGTCCTGTTTGGAGTTAACCCAATCTCAAAAACCCAGTCTTCATCAATACTGAAATAATCTTTGGCATTGCTTCCAATTACAGCGTCTTCTTCTAAAACCATAATGCCTTCATGAGAAGTACCTAATCCGAGTTCATCTTCGGCACATATCATTCCTTCGGAAAGTTCACCTCTGATCCTGGATTTCTTGATAACAAAAGAATCATCACCCATATATAATGTGGTTCCGATGGTAGCTACAGGAACTATTTGTCCTGCTTTCACATTAGGAGCTCCACAAACGATCGATAATGGTTCATTGCTATTAATATCAACTTTAGTTAACGTAAGTTTATCAGCATTAGGATGCTTTGCACAGCTGAGCACTTTACCAATTATTATTCCTTCAAGACCACCTCTCACTGATTCAAATTTCTCAAGCCCTTCTACTTCAAGTCCTGAATTAGTTAATATCTCAGAAAGCTCCTGAGGGGAAATGCCATCTAAATCAACATAATTCTTTAGCCAGTTATAAGATATTTTCATTTTCCTAAATAAATATGAAGAAGCAAAAGTAAGGATTTTAATCTATTTCTCAGCTTATTGCAGCCCAATTTGGTTTGCTTTTATTAATGTAAGTCAGTTGTTTCTGCAGCAATTGATTTTCATCTGATTTTAATAATGGATCTTTGTCCAGGATTTCAGATGCAAGATTTCTGGCATATTTTAAGATCTTCTCATCTTTTATAATGCTTGCGATCTTAAGGTCCATTACTCCACTTTGCTGTGTTCCCTGCAAGTCACCAGGGCCTCTCAGGCGTAAATCAGTTTCAGCAATCTCAAATCCGTCGTTGGTAGCTGTCATGGTTTCCAGTCTTGTTCTTGCTTCACTTGAAAGCTTATAATCACTCATTAAAATGCAGTATGCTTGATCTGTTCCCCTGCCAACCCTTCCTCTAAGCTGATGTAATTGTGAGAGTCCAAATCGTTCAGCACTTTCTATGATCATTACAGATGCATTGGGTATATCAACACCTACCTCTATTACTGTTGTTGCAACCATTATCTGGGTTTCTTTGTTGATGAACCTTTGCATCTCATAATCCTTGTCAGCAGTTTTCATTTTCCCATGAACAATGGATATGGCATATTCAGGAAGAGGGAACGCTCTTTGTATGCTTTCATAACCATCCATCAGGTCTTTCAGGTCCAGCTTCTCTGATTCCTTGATCAATGGATAAACAATATAGATTTGCTTTCCCTGCTTTAATTGATCTTTCATGAAACCAAATACTTTAAGACGTTTGGAATCAAAAAAATGATATGTTTTAATGGATTTTCTTCCGGGGGGTAATTCATCAATGATAGATATATCAAGATCACCATATAAGGTCATGGCCAGAGTTCGGGGAATAGGTGTAGCAGTCATAACCAGCACATGAGGAGGGATGACATTCTTTTTCCATAAGCGTGATCGTTGTTCTACTCCAAAGCGGTGCTGTTCGTCTATCACCACCAATCCCAGGTTTTTGAATTTAACATTATCTTCTATCAGGGCATGTGTACCTATCAGAAGATGGAGCTCTCCATTTTCAAGTTCTTCAAACAATACTTTTCTGTCACTTGCTTTGGTAGATCCTGTAAGCAAACCAACTCTAAGATTCAATCCTTGCAGCATTTTACTTACTGAATTAAAATGTTGGTTAGCAAGTATTTCAGTGGGCGCCATAAAGCATGCCTGGTAGCCATTGTCAATAGCAATTAATGATGACATTAGAGCAACCATTGTTTTTCCACTGCCCACATCACCCTGTAATAAGCGGTTCATTTGTTTTCCAGAACCTATATCCGCCCTGATCTCTTTTATAACTTTTTTTTGTGCAGATGTAAGTTCGAAGCTTAGATTCTTTTTATAGAAATCATTAAAGTAATCCCCAACAAGTTTAAATCTATTTCCTTTTACTGAAAGGTTCCGGTTTTGTTTATACTGCAATAATCTCATTTGTATATAAAACAATTCTTCGAATTTCAACCTAGATTGTGCTTTTTGAAGGTCAGATTGAGATTTGGGAAAGTGGATATTCACCAATGCTTCTTTCCTGGATATCAGTCGTAGCATTTGTTTAATATAATCCGGAAGGCTTTCCTGAATATCATCTTTCACCTGCATTACAAGTGTCCACATTAGTTTGCTGATATTCCTACTGCTTAGACCTTTGCTGTTAAGCTTTTCTGTACTGCTATAATAACCCTGAAGAGTGTTTGTTATATTTTCTTTCTTGTCAGAGAATATTTCTAGTTCAGGATGGGCAATATTGTATTTATTATTGAACAGGCTTGGCTTTCCGAAAACAAGATAATCCTGGTCTTTTTTAAAACTGTCTTTAAACCATTTAATACCTTTAAACCAGACTAATTCTATTGCCCCGCTATCATCATTTAATACAGCAGATAAACGCTGAGCTCTTTTTGCACCGATCACTCTGACATTGGTTATTTTACCTTTTAACTGAACGAAACTAATATCATTATTTATTTCAACGATCTTATGGATCTTACTTTTATCGATGTAACGGAAAGGAAAATATTGCAGAAGGTCGTTAAAAGAGAAGATACTCAATTCGTCACGAAGAAGCTGGGCTCTTTTGGGGCCAACACCTTTAAGATATTCAATAGGAGTTTCCAGAATATTTTGTCTCATTAATAATCTTATTGATCCCATTGCAAGACTTATCTTTTTCTCCCTATTGTCGTTATAATCCTCTTCAAAATCCTCATTTACAATAGCAAACTGAGGTTTTTCATAGGATTTTGCCTAAATATTGAGAATAATCATTCGTTTGCAATGGCATAATGTTGTTGCGATTATTAAAGGTAAAAAAAAACTCCCCCGAATGGAGGAGTTTTATAATTTATGTTGTAAAATCTTTAGAATTCCCAAAGATTATGTTCAAAGCGCATTAAATCATTTTTAATCTTTTCTGATTCATAAAGTGCTTCCAGTCCTGATGCATATTCAGATATTCTCCTGTCGTAAACGTTTGACTCTTTATAAACAAGACTACCAAACATTCTCTTCCAGAATACATCGTCATAAGTTAGTTTCATTGCATCATTATGACGGTTGTAAAC
>CAZDWF010000124.1:0-10137 GCA_964508895.1 uncultured Bacteroidales bacterium | reverse complement strand
TTTGTTTAGGTACAAACTGAAAAAGGTATCTTAACTAAGAAAGTTATTATTGAATAATTAATGATACAAACCCTTAAAAAAGGCGGCCATTGGTCGCCTTTTTTTTATGGCATCCGGTTCCAGCTTCCGGAACCTGGAATCCGGCATCAGGAATCCGGCATCTTCTAATTGAAAGATTCCAGATTAAAAGATGTCTGATTAGTAGATTTCCAATGCAACCAATACCCTTAGTTTGTTGTCATTAACATTAGAATGCCATGTAAGTTATCATGAGATTATTGGTACTTATTATTGAACCCTAAATTCTATGTCAGGAACCAAATTCTATTGCGTTGGTACTTTTCGCAGTTCAACGGAGAGCCTTAAAGTAATTAATCCTTATAATAACAGGGTTATTACAGAAACGTATCTTGCTTCAGAACAGGATGTAAATGATGCTATTGAATCAGCATTAGCAGTGAAAGAGGAACTGAAAAACATTCCCTCATTCAAGAGATATGAGATACTTCGGCAAATTGTTGAAGAACTTGAATTGAACCAGCATCACTTTGCTGAAACCCTTTCTCTTGAATCAGGTAAGCCAATCAGATATGCTATTGGGGAAGTTAAAAGAGCCCTCCAAACATTTATAGTTGCTGCAGAAGAATGTAAAAGACTGCCAAAAGAATATATCGATATCGACTGGACAGCAGCCGGTGAAGGAAAAGAAGGATTGGTGAAGTATTTTCCTATAGGTGTTGTTGCAGGGATCTCACCTTTTAATTTTCCTCTAAACCTTGCCGTACATAAAATCGCTCCGGCTATCGCTGCAGGATGTCCGATTATTTTAAAACCTTCTTCATCTACTCCTCTTTCTACTTTAAAACTAGCAGAGATAATAGATGCAACTGAACTTCCAAAAGGGGCAGTTTCAATAATGCCTATGAGCCGGAAAACAGGCAACTTACTGGTTACGGACCCTCGTATCAATATGTTATCTTTTACAGGCTCTCCTGAAGTTGGCTGGAAAATGAAAGCCGAGGCGGGAAAGAAAAAAGTAGTGCTTGAGTTAGGTGGTAATGCAGGGGTAATAGTAAGTGAAACAGCAGATATCGATCTTGCAGTGCGAAAATGCCTGGTGGGTGCTTTTGCTTATTCAGGACAGGTTTGTATCCATACTCAACGTATATACGTACAAGATAAAGTTTTTGATGAGTTTGTGAAGAAATTTATTCCAGGAGCAAAGGATCTTAAAAATGGTGATCCTATTGATACTGAAACTGATATTTCAGTAATGATCGATGAAGCAAATGCTTTAAGAGTAAAAGAATGGGTGGAAGAAGCGGTGGAGAGTGGAGCAGAAATACTTACTGGTGGAGCAAGAAATGGATCCTATTTCGAACCTACCGTTATTACAAGTACTGATAGCAAAATGAAAGTCTGCGCTTTGGAAATATTTGGCCCTGTTGTTATCCTGGAAAAATATTCTGACTTCAATAATGCAATAGAAAAAATAAATGAAAGTAAATACGGCTTGCAAGCCGGTGTGTTTACCAATAATATTAATGAAATGGACACTGCTTTTAATAATTTGGAAGTGGGTGGCGTGATCATAAATGATACACCAACTTTCAGAGTTGACCACATGCCTTACGGGGGAGTAAAAGATAGCGGTCAGGGCAGGGAAGGAGTGAAGTATGCCATCCATGATATGATGGAAGCAAGGGTTCTTGTAAAAGATAAAAGATAAAAGTAAAAAGATAATTAACGCAATGGATCCAAACTCCCTCCCTACTGGTAGGGAGGGCTGGGGTGGGTAAAAGAAAACCCGGAAATTGATGAATAATAGCTTTAAAAATATCTTGATATTACTGGCAATTTCTTTTGCAGGATATTGTCATGCACAAAATATATCAGATAATGAGAAAGCTCTCATCCAACTGGAAAACAATCGCATCACCGACATAATCAATTCCCACAATATATCATGGATCCCGCAGGCTCCGGCTGATGGTAAACTGCTTGGAGATGATTGTACCAATCCTTATCTTATTGTCATTCCTTCAAGCCTTCCTTTTTCACAGCAGAATAATACTACCTGCGGCCACCTGAATGTTTATTCGGGAATTCCCGGACTTGGACAATGGACAAATGGTGAGGATTTTATCTATAAGCTGATAGTAACTGAAAAAACGGTTGTTGATCTGATAATGGCTCCTCATCACCAATATTCATGTATGGCCCTTTTTGATGATTGCCCTGATGTAGGAAATCTGCTGAAATATGTTACTTATACCCAGTATTATTCACTTGATCCCATGACAATTACTTGCCAGCTTGATTCTGGTGAATATTTTGTTATGATGGACAGCTGGCCAGAACCCAATTGCTTCAACTTCGATTTTAATATCAATAAGCTCATTATTAATCCTGTTGATACCTTTCCATACTATGAGAATTTCGAAGCAGGGAGTTTGCCTCAAACAATGCTGCCTGTGCATGGTTCTGAGTCTGATGTAAGCATAAACAATGATGCAGCACATTTTTCTGATTATGGACTAATGTTAGAAGGTGGAACATCCAATGGCTGGGGAAACACACCAAATACCGTCGGACAGGCTTTTCAACTGGATAAATATATGCATCATGCAAAAGTGGATATCGATGTTATTCCTTCAGGAAATTCAGGAATCCTGAAAATGAGATTCAAACTTAAACAGAATTTTTCATTCAATACAAAATACTCCTGGCTCAGGGTTCAGCTTGATGAAAATACTATTACTGATGAGGATGGTCATTCCTATTATCAGCCAAATACTCATTACGATCCATTTGTCACCCATACTTTCGATATGAGTGCATACCAGGATGATGAATTCACCATCAGCATACAATCATCCTGCAAATACAGAAATAAATATTATTACGATCAATGGGGTGATGTATCATTTATTGATAAGCTCGAGATATGGTATGAAGCCACGCCCGGAGACCTGGAAGGTTATACTTTTGATGGGTCCGGACTTACAGTTTCTGGTGCTACAATTGGTATAGAAGGGGTAACTGCAACCCAGTCAAATGCTGATGGATATTATTATCTTTCAAATATCCCCAACGGTATTAAAACGGTGAGTGTCTGGAAAGATGGATATAACCTGATGCATCACCTGGTACACGTGCAACCGGGTATTGTAACACAAAAAGATTTTATACTTCCTCAGCCTGATATCCTTATCACTCCAAGCTTCCTGGAAACTACTGTTAACCCTAATGAGAGAGAAAAACTAATTACAGGAATTTTAAATACGGGTGATGGTGCCATAGACTGGTTTGCAGAAATTGTGGTTCCGCCAACCGATAATACTGTATTAAAGGAAACAAAAAGAAAAAAGAAAATAGATGATCAGGATCTGAGTCCAAATTACAGGGATATTGCTCAAAGCAGTTCAAACAGAAATACATGGGATGTTCAATTCTCATTTCCGGTAGCAGTGGGTGGAGGTGAAGCAGGATGTGAAACCGATGGGAATTACATTTATAGTACAAGCTGGATTGGAGATGATATATATAAATACGATGTGAGTGGTGCATATATCTCATCTATGATCATTGCTGGTGCTGGCAATATCAGGGATCTTGCATACAGCAAATTCACAGGATACTTTTATGGATCCAATGCATCAACTACACTGTTTGAAATGAATTTCGATAGTGAGTATCTTGTCAGTACAATCACATTGCCTTCTGATTGCAGGGGTATGGCTTACGATGACGATAATGACACATTCTACTATAACAACTGGTCTACAGATATTACCATAGTCGACAGGGTTTCAGGAAATTATATTAGCAGTTTTCCGGTAGGAATCTATAGTAATTTTTATGGCCTGGCATATGACAATTGGTCTGATGGTGGTCCGTTCTTATGGGGTTTCAGTCAGGATGGTTCAGGAGCTGAACTTGTTCAAATGCAATTACCATCAGGAGCACAAACAGGATTTACCCTTGATGTTAAAACACTGCTTGGCAATAATAGCAATGCAGGAGGCTTATATACTCATTCAAACCTGGTTCCGGGATTTGTCACTATCGGAGGAATGTTACAGAATTCCCTGTTATTCGGCCTGGAGCTTTCTGAAGGAAACCCTTTAGCTGATTGGCTTACTCTTGGTACATATACCGGTACTGTTAACCCTGGCGGCGGACTCGAAAATATTGATGTGTTTTTCGATGCCTATGGAAAACAATCAGGTGATGTGTACCTTGCTGATATAGAGATCTCTACCAGTCCTGATATTGGAAGCTATACAGTAGCCTGCCTGATGAATGTATTGGGTGAAGCCCTTAGTCCTCCCGAAAACCTTTTTGCTGAACTCGTTGATCCTTTCCAGGGAAAAGTGGATCTTTCCTGGACATGGTCCCCAGTGGAAGGATTTCAGTACTTTGTAGTGAAACGTAATGCTATTGTTATTGGTTCCACAACCAATAAATATTTCACCGATCATCTGCCATATAAAGGAACCTATGATTATACAGTCCAGGCGGTTTATGATGTAGGGGCTACTTCCCTTGCTGGTCCATATACAGTGGAATGGCCTGATGCTGAGATGAGTATTATTTCAAGTCTTCCTTTGGAAATTTGGATGCTCCCTGATAAGTTAGCTGGTATAGGATTGACAATACGTAACACAGGAAATGGGACTCTTTATATTGATTTTCCATTATATACAGCACTGGATATCCTGAATGATCCTGAACTGGAACAAAATAAAACAGGAGCTCCTTTTAATTCGGTTAAACTTGAAAAAGAACAGGATGATCCTAATGCAGGAAAAGGATATCCTGTGATAAGAGGTTCAGGCGGGCCCGATGATTATGGCTATATATGGTTGGATAATGAGGAATTTGCTCTGGGATTTGCCTGGACGGAGATATCGCAATCAGGAACTGAGATCACAGGACTTGAAGATGAAAATATTGTGGGACCGTTTCCAATTGGTTTCGATTTCCCATTTTATGGTGAGAACAAAGATGAATTCTGGATAAACTCTAATGGGATAGTCAGTTTTAATGATGTTTTTGTTCCATTAAATAATGTACCTATTCCATCAGGTAATGCTGACCTTACAGATTTTATTGCATGGTTCTGGGATGATCTTGATCCGGGAAATCCGAATACCCATGTTTATTTTCAAACCATTGACACAAATCAATTAATTATTCAGTTTCAGAATTATTATGAGTTCCCTAATGGTGGTCATTGGATAGATGCTCAGGTACAGATCCATGAATCCGGTAAAATGTATGTCAGCTATTTATATTTAGACCCTGGATTTGAAATTGATAGTGAAACCATAGGAATACAATCTTCTGACCCTTCAATAGGTCTTCAGGTTGCTCATAATACTGCTTATGCTGAAAACCTGAGGACCATAATGTTTATTTTACCTTCTGAATTTATTGAAGATGTTAATCCTTCTTCGGTAGTGATTCCGGAAGGAGATGAACAAACCATTGAGGTTATTTATAGTTCTACAGATTTTAATCCTGGACATTATCTTGAATACCTTGAAGGTAAGTCCAATGATGAAGAAAATCTCGACTTTTTTATTCCAAACTGGATGAGAGTATATGATCCGGGTTATTTTGCAGGAATCATTACTTCTAATATTACAGATTCACCACTTGCCGGTGTTACTATAACAGCTGCTGCTGGTCTGACTACTTTTCAAACACAATCATCTTCTGATGGAACATATAGTCTGGAAGTTATCGAAGGAACCTACGACATCAGTTTCGAAAAACTGGGATATCAAACACATATTGTTCAGGATACATTTGTTGCTATGGGACAAGTCGCTATAATTGATGTGTTACTCACGGAAGAAGCTTATCCTCCCTCATGGATTTCAGCAGAAGTTATCAATAATGATACAGAATGCCTGCTTGAATGGTCACCTCCTGCAGGTCCTTATGAAATACTATACGATGACGGACAAGCAGAAGAGTTTGTCGTTTGGGCTTTTCCCGGTAATGAAAATGCAGTAAGATTTACCCCTCTGGGTTATCCTGCAAATATTCAGGGCGGAAGATTGAATGTGGGTGATGGAACTTTCCCCAATGGCAACTGGCTGAATACCAATTTTGCAGTGATCGTTTATGATGATGACGGTATTGGTGGCTTGCCCGGAACATTGCTTGACTCAATGGAAGTCGAGCTAGTAAACTTTGGATGGATAGATTTCTGGGGATTGAATGCAAGCATAGACTCAGGAGATTTTTACCTGAGCATGATGCAGCTTACCGTTTCTCCTGATGCTGCCCCAATTGGTGTTGACCAAACCTCCCCCTTAGCATATCGCTCTTATTCAAGATTCAATCAGAGCGAATGGAGCCTGTCACCATACCAGGATTTAATGATCAGGTCTTATGTGAGTGGCCCGCTTACGGATGAATCGTCTGATGGCAGTGAATTAATGATCCTTCCTAAAATTCCTTCAGGAATGCAGGACAATGTTTATTTGTGTAAAAACGCTACTTCTCCTCCTTCAAATCCGGGGTGCAGAAAAGCATCAGAGATAAAAGCTGTTGCTTCAGATAATTACCGGAACAAAGATCTTCTTTTCTATGACCTGGCTCGTATTTCAGATTTCCCTCCTGATATTGGCCCTCAGATCGGTAATATGGCGATAATTGGAAAAAGTATAACAGATCTTTCATTTATTGATCAGAATTATGAGTATCTTGAAGAGGGATGGTATGCTTATGCAATCAAGGCTCAGTATTCTTCAGGAGATGTGTCCGATTGGGAATACTCAAATATTATCGGCAGAAAGAAAGATGTGAAAGTTGCTTTTGAGATCACTCTCTCAGATGGTGGAGTTCCAAAGGATGTGGAGGTCAAACTTATTGCTGAAGAATATCCTTATACAGATCATTTTGCAATTACTGATTCAACGGGGATAATTGTTTTTGATTCTGTCATCAAAGGGGATTACGGGATAGATCTTTTTAAAATTGGTTACGATAAATACTTGCTCACAGATAATATTCAGGATTCTACCTTTTATAATATCGTCCTCCTGGAAAATAGATTCAAAGCACGTAATTTCTGGGTGGATCCTCTGACAAGCTGGGCATACTGGGACTGGCCTCTTGTTGATATACTCTTTGAAGATTTTGAGAAAAACCAATGGCCTCCTGAAGGCTGGCAGGCTTATTCCAAAGGACTGGGCTGGATGAGGACTAATAACGGATCCAGTCAGAACTGGACCATACCACCGTGGAATTCAACTTATGCATGCTCCAACGATGATGCTGCCGCAGGATCAGCAAATAATGGATGCTGTGATTATCTGATAACTCCTGCTGTCGATCTTCGACAGGCAGAGGAGTTCTTCCTAAGATTCGATAGTTACTTCGATGCTTCATACAATCAAAGTGCTTACATTGAATACAGCATCGATGCAGGCTTATCATGGGATATGCTGGCAGAAATTGAACCCGGCCCCGGATCCTGGAAAAAACAGGAAATTAGTCTGAGCCAGATTTCAGGAACAAATGCTCCTGTGCCTGCCTGGATTGCATTCCACTCCAGCGATAACGGTGACTGGGGTTCGGGATGGGCTGTAGATAATGTGGAGATCAGCAATGGATTTGCTGACCCAATAGACTTTTACCTCTTCATCGATGGCGCTTTTGTTGCTGCTGTTGATAGTGTTAATTACTTGTATAAGGGATTGATCTACGGACATACTTATGAAGCTTCTGTTGCTGCCCGCTATTCTTCCGGATTATCAGATAAACTTTATGATAACTTCCTTTCAGAATATCTCATACCTCCCAGAAACCTTAATGGAGAAACCTTCGATAATGCAGTTCATATATGGTGGGAACCACCACTGGAGCCTGCAACCTTTGATTTGCTATCTGAAGAAATCAGAACAATACAGCCCAACCAACATACGGATTACAGCCCTGTGATCAGAGAAGTTGTTATGAAGGATAATGCGAACAGGGATCAGTGGGATATACAATTCACATATCCTGTGGCAGTGGGCTCCGGTGAGGCAGGACTGGAGAGCGATGGCAATTTCTTCTATTCAACAAAATGGGATGGGGCTTCCTTTTATAAATACAATCTCGACGGTAGCTATATTGCGGAGTTCTTTATTGCAGGAGCCGGCAGTGTGCGTGACCTGGCCTATAATCCCAATACAGGATATATGTATGGTGGAAAGGCAACTACTTCCTGCTTTGTTATGGATTTCAATAATCAAAGCCTGATCGATGAGTTCACTTCACCAACTGAAATTCGTGCCATTGCTTATGATGACGATAAAGATGCATTCTGGGCCAATAACTGGAATACTGATATTACACTTTTTGATGCATCCGGATATTTTATAAGTAGTTTTCCAATAGGTAATTTTGGAAGTTATTATGGCTTTGCATATGATAATTGGAGTGAAGGTGGCCCGTATTTATGGGGCTTTAGCCAGGATGGCTCAGGAGGTATACTTGTGCAGATTGAACTCGCGACTGGAATGGAAGTGTTTAGCCTGGATGTGGTTCAGCTCCTGGGAGCCAATCAAGTGGCGGGAGGCTTGTTTACCCAATGCGAACTTATTTATGAAAATAAAGTCACTATTTCAGGAATGATGCAGAATGAGATGATGTTCGGACTGGAACTGGGCGACTGCAATACAGGAATACCAGGCACCGTGCCTGCAAACCTCCTGGGATACAATATTTACAGGGATATGGATGTGATTGGCTATGCACCATACATTGGTGCAGATACTTCACATTACTACGATACAGGACTGGAACCATTCCAGTATCAGTATGATGTTACCGCTTTATATGATCTTGAACCTTTTGGTTTTCCTGGTGACACCGGAGAGTCAGGGTTCGAAGGACCTTATTATGTGCATGTTATGTATGGCTACCCATTACCCTTTTACGAACCATGGAATGCCGGAAGCTTTGACCTTAATCAGTGGACTAATGAAATTAACTGGAAGATCAACGGTCAGGTAGGACAACAGGAGCCAAGTGCTGAGTTTAAATTCAGCCCGATCTTAACAAATTATAAATCATCACTCATATCTTATCCTCTGGATGGAGTAAATGTTAGCAATCCATGGATCGACGGACAGATCTATATCGAATTTACACTTAGACTGGATGATAACAACCAATCAGGAACCGAAAGGCTGGCACTGGAAGTTGGCAATGAAAATGGCTGGTTCCGTATAATGGAATTTGATAATTCAAAGGGAAGCTTTAGCTGGGAAAGACATAAAAGAAATATCAGCAACTGGGCTTTTTCAAATATTTTCAGGATACGATTTGTGGCTGAAGGGGAGAACTCAAGTAATATAATTTCCTGGTTTGTTGATAATATAGAGGTTTACAAGATTTGCCCTGCAGCCCGGAATCTCAGTGCATTACAACAAAACTGTGTCGAAATTATCCTGCAATGGAATTCGCCCCATATAGCAGGAACAGGTAGCAGCGAAAAATGGCTTAAATGGGATAATGGAATTATGGAAGGAGGACTTGGTCTCAGTGGTGGTGGCAGCTTCAGTGTGGCATCACGTTGGGAACACCAAATGCTGTTACCCTATAACGGAACCTATATATCAAAGATCCGCTTTGTACCTTATTCTGATGCGGTAACATCCATTTTTGATATAAAGATCTGGACAGGCGATAATGCTCAGAATTTAATTTTCCAGAAAGAGGTAAGCACCTATAATGCAGGATCCTGGAATGAAGTAATTGTTGACCCGCCCGTTGCATTGGACATCACCCAGGAACTCTGGTTCGGATATACCGTAACGGGCTCTGAAAATGAAAACCCTGCAGCTTATGATACAGGACCTTCCATAGTAGGTTTCGGAGATATGATAAAGATCAACGATGACTGGCACACACTCTCAAGTTATGGTACCCAGTACGAAAAGAACTGGATGATAAGGGCATTGCTGACCTACGATGAATCAACAGACAACCCCTTAACCCCCCAACCCCTTAACCCCTCTACACAAAGGGCAATCCAGGGATATAATATTTTCGTGAACGGCGACTTCCTGGATTATACCAGTGATACATCTTATATGCATATAGTAACAGCCAATGGTACATATAAAT
>CAZDWF010000123.1:0-10155 GCA_964508895.1 uncultured Bacteroidales bacterium | reverse complement strand
AATAAAAAACTCTTCTATTCCATGGTCGGAGAGCTTGCATCCGTGCTGAGCAAAATAATCCTGACGCTTTTGTAAGGCATCAAGGAGTGAAGAATATGAATTGATATCCAGTTCTGTGACTTCAGCCAAAGCATCAATATATTTATTAAAAGTCTTTGGATTAGTAACATCCATGGCTTTATCCGGTCGCCAGGTGGGTAGTAATTTGAAGTTGTTATTTTGTTCCTGTTTGTGAAATTCCAGTGAATCCACAGGATCATCAATTGTACACACAACTTCTACATTCCAATATTTCAATATGCCTTTGGCTGTAAATTCCTCCTGCTGAAGTTTTGCCTTGGTATCTGTATAAATTTCGAGGGCAGTTTTTGGATTTAGCAGTTTGGATATGCCAAATGGTTTTTTCAATTCAAACTGAGTCCAGTGATAAAGGGGATTTCTTAAAGTATAAGGAAGTGTTTCAGCCCATTTTTCAAATTTCTCCCAGTCTGAGGCATCTCCGGTAATATATTTTTCATTGATGCCATTGGCACGCATGGCTCGCCATTTATAATGATCGCCATCAAGCCAGAGCTGTGTTAAATTGTCAAACTTTTTGTCCTGGGCAATATTTTCTGGACTAAGATGGCAGTGATAGTCTATGATAGGTAATCCACTGGCAAACTCATGATAGAGTTTTCTGGCAGCTTTTGTTTCCAGTAAAAAATCCTCATTGATGAATGCTTTGTCCATAAGCTTATCATTACTATATTGTTTTAAATATCATTGTTCAGGGATTTTTCAATCCCTTTTTCCATCCCTCTTAATTCGGCCAATCCCATCATTCTTCCTATCATTGAATATCCTGGATTTATTTTTTGTTTTTTCAGGTCATCCAACATCAGAAATCCATGATCGGGACGAATGGGTATTTGCCAATCGGTTCGTCCTTCTGATTTTCTTCTAATGGATTCTAATATCAAAGTCTTCATAACACCATACATATCAATATCTCCATTCAGATGACCTGCCTCCATAAAATTACCTTCCTGATCTCTGAAAACATTTCTCAGGTGAACGAAATTTATTCGATGGGCCAGCTTTTTTGTCATATAAGGCAAATCATTGTTTATGCCGGCACCGAAAGAACCTGTGCAAAGTGTAAGTCCATTTGACACAGAATCGACAGTCTTAATTATTTCTAAGGCATCTGTAACATTGCTAACCACTCGTGGTAAACCCAGTAATGGCCGGGGTGGGTCATCAGGATGAATGGCCAGCCGCACACCAGCTTTTTCTGCAACAGGAACAACTTCTCTTAAAAAGTAGAACAAATGATCTTTTAATTTCCGGGTATCAATTTCTTTATATCCATCAATTATTTCCTGAAATTCATCGAGCTTAAAACTTTCCTCAGAGCCGGGCAGACCTTTCAGTACGGTATCTGATAATTCTTTTTTCTTTTCTTCTGATGCCTTGTTAAAAAAGTTAGTGGCCTTTTCAATAAGGGTTTCCGGATAATCTTTTTCAGCATCGGGCCGTTTTAGAATAAACAGGTCGAAAGCAGCAAATTCCTTGGCTTTAAAGACGAGGGATTTTTTACCATCCTCAAGCTTATGAAAAAGACTTGTCCGTGACCAGTCAAGGACAGGCATGAAATTATAACAAATAGTATTAATATTTTGCTCACCCAGGTTTATTATGGTCTGTTTATAGTTTTGGATGTATTCAGGATACTTCCCTTTTTGTTTTTTTATATTTTCATGAACAGGCACACTTTCTGCTACGCTCCAATTCAGGCCATAGTCTTCAATTTCCTTTTTTCGTTTTATTATTTCATTAGTGCTCCATACCATTCCATTCGGAATGTGGTGTAATGCAGTAACAATTCCCGTAGCTCCTGTTTGTCTGATTTCTGACAGGCTTACAGGGTCATTGGCTCCGTACCATCGCCATGTTTGTTCAAAAGTCATAAGCTTAAATCATCAAGTCTTAAGTATTTATTTTACACTCCACTAAAAATACTAAACCCTCCGTCAACAGGCAAAACCACACCGGTAACAAAACGGGAGGCATCACTGCAAAGGAATAATGTTGCTCCAATCAGTTCTTCTGCTTCCCCAAAGCGGTTCATCGGTGTATTGCGTATAATATCATTCCCACGTTCTGTCAGACTTCCGTCATCATTTAAAAGTAATTTTCTGTTTTGTTTTCCGATAAAAAAGCCAGGTGATATAGCATTTACCCTGATCCCTTCACCGTATTTTTTTACCATTTCCACAGCCATCCATTTGGTAAAATTTGTAATGGCAGCTTTTGATGCAGAATATCCTGCAACACGGGTAATCACACTGTCAACAGCCATAGAAGATATATTCATGATGCTGCCTGACTGTTGCTTTGCCATAAGCTCTCCAAAAACCAAAGAAGGCAAAACAGAACCGTTCAGATTCAAATCCATTACTTTTTGAAAATCCTCCATATTCATATCAAAAATGCTTTGATCGGGGGAAATGGTTGCCCCTGGCATATTCCCTCCTGCTGCATTTATCAGTATGTCAACTTTGCCATATTTGGCAAGCACATTTTCTTTTACCATCCTGAGATCTTCTATTTTTAAAACATTGCATTCCATGGCTGTCACATCACCAAAGCTGGAAAGACTGGCAGCACGGGCCTGGGTATTTTTTTTATGCAAGCCAAGAAGCACAACTTTTGCTCCTGCCAATAAAAGGCCTTCTGCTATCTTAGCGGCAAGCATTCCAGCTCCACCAGTGATTATTGCAATCTTTTCTTTTACATTAAAAAGTTCTTTTAAGTAGTCCATTTGACTGATTTATTTAACTATTAATTTCTTAATTCCTAAATAGATCAACCTCAAAAAAATGCTAATGATATATAGCCATTCGCTAAGGTATAAAACAAACCCCTGTGAGTCGATAAGTTCCATCCAGCTTGTCTGATATGCTATGATTGATATCAGGTTTATGAGGTTAGCAACAATATAAAATAAAACAATAAGCAGCAACTCACGTTTTACCCATTTCCATTTTATCACTATATCTTTCATGACAATTTCAATTCGTTAGGTAGGGTAATTATTCGTTGTTCATCCATAGCCTGTTGTCCTAATAATGTCCACACACTGGCCCAGTATCCTTGCTCAAAAACACCTTTGGTTGGTATTCCATTTCTCACAGAGGCAATAAATGCTTCAATCTGTATTTTTGATTCATCAAATCCCTCTTCCCTCTTCACGATATGGGTTCCATCATCTTCAACTTTTAATTCAGGGATCCATGAACTTTTTGTTAAAGGAATAGCATCACTGAAAAGACCATTTTCAATATCTTTCATCAGTTGTACAATTCCGGCAGGAGGTATTGGCTTAGGTTGTGTGGGTTTATTTTCAAAATACCTGTGGTTTGTCTCCAGCTCAAGAGTTCCTTTATCTCCCATAATTTGTTCTTCGAGACCGTAGTGCCTGTTGCTGGTCATGGAATCGTACAGGAACTTTGTTCCATCGTCATAGGAATAAATCAGGGCTACATTATCGTAAACCTCACGACCGTCTTTCCAGTAGTTGATGCTGCCGGTTCCCATTACTGAAACCGGTAATGCATTTTTCAACCAATTTACTACCTGTATCTGGTGTGAAGCCAGTTCGGTCATTAAGCCGCATGAATATTCTTTATACAGTCGCCAGTTGATCTTGCGTTCAAGATCCGGCCGGCCTTCAGGAACTGCTCTCCGCCAGTCGTTGTTTCTGTGCCAGTATGCTCTCATCTGAGTTATTTGTCCGATCTCACCTGCATTAATTATTTCAATTGCTTTCAGATATCGGGTATCAAACATGCGTTGGTGTCCAATCTGAAGGACCTTTCCTGTACTATAATGAGTATCAGCCATTTTCTTTACGTCCTCCAGTGTTCTTGCCATGGCTTTCTCACAGAAAACATGCTTGCCTGCATTCAAAGCATCTATAGTAATGTGAGCGTGTTGATTTAGGGGTGTTGCAACAATTACAGCATCAAGGTTGTTGATCTCAAGCATCTTTCGATAATCATAAAAAGCTTTTGCTTTTCCTTCAGTTTTCTCTATGGCTCTTTTATAATGAGGTTCGTAATTATCGCAAACTGCAATTACTTCGATATTTATTTCATCTGAAAGTTCATTAAGGTAATGTAACAATAATACACCCCTGGAACCGACTCCAATAACACCTATTTTTATTTTTTTTGAAAGATTGGGGGTTTGTCCTGCAAATACATTTGCCCATGGATAAGCCATTACCAGGGCACTACTGGCTAGGGAGCCCATTACGAAATCACGCCTTGATATTTTAATATTCTTCATTTAAGTAATAATTCAACAGATAACCATTTTCACTTTATAAAAATACCAAATTTACCTTTATACCCTCTCCCTGCATGAGAAAGTTTTACAATCCTTACAGAAAACAAAATTATTTTTGAATTTATGAATATCTTTATTTCCTGTAACCAGAACTCCTGTAACGGATTTAATGGGAGACATCAGGCTGTTTTCATTGAGGCTTATGCCAATTTTTTCAGGATTTAAGTAGTTAAAGATTTTACGTTGGACTGAAATATGCCAGCCGCAATATCCAGGACTGTATAACAATGCTTTTTTTTTTGCTTCAGGACTGTTGTTTTTAATAAATCTTTTTTCCTGAACACTAACAGCTTGATCTACACTATGTGAAGCAATTGTATCAAGCATGTATCCGAGGGGATAGTCTTTTTCATGAATAAGTTGTTGGATTTTCCGGCTTAATGTTTTGCCAAGTGTAAATATGAATAAAGCAAGCTTATCAGATTTAATTATAATATCCTGTAAAGGAAAACGAGCCTCATTATGCCCTTCGCCTTTAAGGATTTCACCAAAATGCTTTTCTTCTATGGATCTTTGCAGTCCTGCCGGTCGGGCAAGATCCAAAAACAGTTTCATGGCTTCATCGCACAGAAACTGTATGTCATTCCGAATATCAATGCCAGGTCCAATCCCTATTGATGAAAGAACAGCTTTTTTATCAGGAATTATTTCCTGGAGGTTGAACACTTGTTTTGAATCCCGGTGATTTAAGTTGTCCATTCTATAAATGTACAATTTCTTTAATCTTTTTTATATGGTTTGGTGTAGTTCCACAACACCCTCCTATAATACTTACACCGGCTTTAATAAGTTCAGGAACAAAGGCAGCAGTTTGTTCAGGTGTTTCAGGAAATACTGTATTTCCGTCTTCATATACAGGCATTCCTGCATTGGCATGTATCAGGATAGGGACTTCAGTATTTACTGTCCTGATCTCTTTAACTATTCCAAGCATGATTTCCATGCCATTACCACAATTGGCTCCCAGGATATCAGCACCACTCTCCAACAATGATTGAATCATTGCCGTTGGATTTACACCCATCATGGTAAAATATTGCCCCTCAGCGGTTTTGTCAAAGGTCATAGTGCATATTATTTCACATGAAGTATTATCTTTAGCTGCCCTCACGGCAATTACTGCTTCCTGAATATCAGTAAAAGTTTCTATGATAATTGCATCAGCACCTCCATCAGCAAGAGCTATTGCCTGTTCTTTATATGCAGCATATAATTCCTCTTCGGTAACTTGGCCCATCATCAATATTTTGCCTGAAGGGCCTATGGAACCCAGCACATGCTTATCTTTTCCTGCAGCCTTACGGGAGATTTCTGCAGCTGCTTTGTTTAGTTCATAAACTCTATCTTCAAGGCCATATCCTGATAGCTTAAACCGGCTTCCGCCAAAGCTGTTGGTTTCTATCATATCAGCACCAGCATCAATATAGCTTTTGGCTATTTCAAAAACATCTTCCGGATGCTCGACATTCAATAATTCAGGACATTCGCCTGCTTTGAGTCCTTTTGCCTGAAGGAAGGTGCCCCAGGCGCCGTCAGAAACAAGAATTTGATTGAGTCTGGTTTTTTCTTTTATTTTCACATCATGATTTGTTAAAGAGAATGAATATTAAGCATTCATACTATTAAGAAAAACTACCGCATCCTGAGGGTCAGGCGCATAAAAATCCGCACCAATTTTCTCTTTAAATTTTTCAGTAACAGGAGCCCCACCAATGAGAACTTTTGTTTTAGGAAATTCCTCTTTGATTTGTTTAGTTATGCTTTCCATATTGATCATAGTGGTGGTTAAAAGTGCTGACATTCCAACAACAGAGCCGGGATGTTCTTTCAGGCTTGCTATATATTTTTCAACATTTACATCCACTCCCAGGTCAATGATTTCCCATCCACCTCCTTCAATCATCATGGCAACCAGGTTTTTACCGATATCGTGAAGGTCACCTGCTACGGTTCCGATTATAACAGTTCCTTTACGTTTCACTTCTCCCGATTGAAAATATGGTTTTAGATGTTTCATGGCGAAACTAATTGCTTTGGCAGACATAAGCATTTGTGGAACAAATATTTTATTCTCGGAAAATTTCTTTCCAACACGTTCCATTGCTGGAACCAGGGCTTTATTTAAAACATCATCAGGAGCTATTTCATTATCCAGCGCGTGTTTCGTTAGTTCATCAGCTCCATCCTGCCCTATCATATCCGGGGGAAAAGGAGAAGCTTTGTTAATTTTACCAAATTCAACACAATGCCCTATTTGCTTAAGAATATCATTCATTTTTATTAACTGTTAGTCCTGATTTTGCAGCTTGTTTTTATTGAATTCTTTTACTGCTTCAAACATGGCCACAATATTTTCAGGAGGCACGTCAGCCATGATATTATGTACTTGCTGAAATACAAATCCTCCCCCCTTACACCATATTTCAAGTTGTGATTTTACATGTTTCTTTATCTCTTCCGGACTTGAATTAGGCAAGATAGTTTGTGTATCACAGCCTCCGCCCCAAAAGGTTAATTGACTGCCAAACTCCTTTTTTAGTACAGAAGCATCCATATCATCACATGATATTTGCACGGGATTAATGGCATCCAATCCGGCATCAATCAAATCGGGTAAAAGCATTTTTACACTGCCGCAACAGTGCAATTGCACTTTAACATCAGCTAGTTCTTTGGCCCGTGCCCAAAGTTTTTTATGAAATGGTTTATAATATGTTTGGTACATTTCTGGCGACAATAAGGGGCCGGTCTGACCTCCCAGGTCGTCACCAAATATAACAATATCAATATAGGGTCCAACAGCCGACAACCATTTTCCAAGATTTCTCAAATGAATATTACACAGTTTTTCAGAGAATTGTAATGTTTGTTCAGGATACATTGCCATGTAAAGCAAGTAATTATCCATCCTGAAAAGCATTTGAGGTATCTCAAACATATTACCACCAAAGATGCCAATGATGGCCTTGTCCGATGATTCTCTCAAAGCTTTTGCTTTCTCGGCCATTAATTTAAGATTTTCTTCGCTTAATGGAAGATGGGCTCCAGGATGTGGAACAGCTGACCAGATCTGGTTTTCCAGTTGTTCTTCCAGATCATCAAATATGTCTGTGTTGAAATCTCTTTCTGCAAGAGGAAAGTAACTTTGCTCGAAATACAGGCACCCTTTCTTTTGTAATCCAAGCTTCTGTCCATTTGAGCCCATGGCGATCCAGTCATCGCCATGCCTTATTGTTTTAACATAATATGGTATTTTACAAGGGGTTCCATCTGGAAGCACCCATGGCTTCCAGTCTGCTTCATCCAACAAAAAACCACGGCCCATTTCAATAGTATCCACTCCAAAAATATCCAGCACATCGTCATCAACAATAGCCAGCTGTTGTACCATATCATAGACCTTGATTGCTCTGTGCTCCAGTCCTAAATATTTTCTTAATTTATTATAAGCAATAGCAGAAATTCCAGAAGAACGATGACCTGAGAAATCTATCGGGATGGCTCCTGTTTCCTTAAAATTCAATGCTGATTTAACTTTTACTCGCGAATTCATATGTGGCAATATAAATAATATTGTGATAAAACTAATTCACTTGTAGAAATTAAAGATCCCCTTCCATTAATTGCTCAAGTTCATTTGCTTGTGACAGGAATGTATTTACATCCATATCTTTATAAAGTATCAATCCATGTGTTGCCCTTAGTTTTGGATGTTTGCTTTGGTAGAAAAATGATTTACTCAACAATAACCTAATAGAATCGTACTGGTCGATCCAGATTTTTTTGGCAAGCTCACTAAATTTCCCATCATGCATAGAGCTTGGAAATGAAGCATTTACCTGTGAAAGGTAACAGTTTGTAAACGATTCGTTAAAGCTAATCAATGAGTTTAAAGAAACGGGAACAATTACGTCTGCTTCAGCGGGGTGAAAGCGATACCAAACATTCCTGTATCCCATGATCCTGAGGGCTGATATATCATCTTCCTTGCCCCAAAGACGAATAGCTTCAGCAATGGTTTGAAGTACCTTGTAATGGGTATCCGGCCCGCTTCCCTCCGGGTCAAAGGCAAGGCTTATTACTGTGGGCTTTAACTTACGAAGCATTTCGAGTACAGGATTAACATCACGCTGCCTTTCAGGTTGTTCTGTGAAAATGTCACCTGTATAGAATCCCAGTCTTAAGTGGTGGACATTTTTTACCTGCACTCCATAGTGTGCCCAAACCAATTCTTCTTCAAATTCTCTAATCATCCCTTTAAACTTTTGAATATCAGGAGGATTCTTTTCACCATCATAAGAGTTCTTCAGGAGATTAATGATATGCTCAATTTTGAGATTAAGTTCATCAATTGATTTGAGACCATATAATTGTATTAAAACCCTTACAATTCTGTGGCTAAGTGCCCGGATCCTTTCGTGGGGTTCACCTTCAGCAACCTTGTTTAGGTAGTGATAAACATCCTTATCCCATTTGTATTTATACCCTTTTGTAAAAAAGTCAGGGAAATGGATCATTTCAATCTTATCTTCTTTCAAATGTGCCTGGGTGTCTGACAAAGATTTGATCACAAATGAATTAGTGACAGCCGTAAAGCCGGAGGTTAACACGACAAAATTAAACTTGTTGCTCACCTGTCTTATCTCCTGTCCAATTTCAGGTAGTAAGCCCAGCATGATATCGTCATGATGAGGTCCCGTGTGGAGAAATCGTTGATGGAGTTTCTTCTTGAGTCCTGTATCAATTTTCTGCCTTATGCTCTCCATCACATCCTTAACAGTATTTTCACTTAATCCAGGTATTAGGCTTGCATATTTGTCATTCCTGAGGTCATCAAGACTTAAATCCTTGCCATACTTATCTAATTTTGCGCATAAGTCAATGATGACCCTCTCAGTTTTTTCATTTGTCCATTTCCCGGAGAGATAATATTCATCAATATAGTCTTGCAGTTGTATTGCTGCTCCCCTGGTAATGTAGAATCTGCTAAATTTTAAATTCTGCAATGCAGTTGCAGGATATAAGTTAGATGCCGGACTCTCCAGTGCATTTCGCACAACATCAGCTTTTGCTTCTCCTGCTGCAATAATGATAGCAACGGTATCTGGATTCTTCACAATAGTTTTCAAGCCAATCGTAATTACCAGGCGGTTCCTCGAGATTTCAATTCCACCAAGGTCTCCTGCAGCCACAGCCTGAGTTTCAAAATTTGTTTCGGTTAAACGTGTTGTGGAATTATGATCTGAACCTTTGACATTAAATGCTATATGTCCATCTGGTCCTATTCCACCCAGAAAGAATCCTAATCCTCCTTTGTACTCAATCTTTTGCTCATATTCACTGCACCACTCATCAATTTTGTAAATCGATTGCTGCTTAAAGTACTCACTTTTCGATTGGCAGTCTTTATATCTCAGGCTCAGATCAATCTTCATGTCCGGAAAAACCTCAGTAAAATGTTTTCCCTCATGAAGTTGGATCTCCTCGGAATTAATTAATAAAGCCTTGTTTTTATCCAGGCCAAATCCTTTTATATAATATTCATTTATATAGTGATAAAAACTATTGTGTTGTTTCGAGCTGATAGGGTAAAACTCATCGATCTGAACAAATTGAAGACCTCTCATATCAGGCTTCTTCAGAAGGTTAAGCCCATATCTTTTTCTAAGTGCTTCAAGTTTTGTCGAATTCCAGTTTGATAAAATATGTCCGGTCCACCTGATAAAGTGTTCTGGAGTTTTACCATATCAGCTCGAAACA
>CAZDWF010000122.1:0-10246 GCA_964508895.1 uncultured Bacteroidales bacterium | reverse complement strand
CAAACTATTCCAGACGAATCTTTATTGTATCATGCCAGAAAAAATCATTTTTCTTTATGGCTAATGGCACGAGGTGAGATACAGGTTGCTAAAATTCTAAACCCCAAGCAGGTTAGTGATTTCAATAATCCAAAGGAAATACGACATCATTTGCTTGAAATTATTTCCAAATTTAGAAATGAGCAGGATAAAGGAAAACTAATACCTTATGATCCAATAGCTTTAACAGATGAATGCAATGTGGTTAGCCTTTCGGACGGCTCTCTGGGAGGAAAGGGAAGGGGTGTTACCTTTATCAATTCTCTGATCTATAATTATAATTTCCAGAAATACCTCCCGGATATCAATATAAGGTCTCCCAAAACTTCTACTATCGGAACAGAGGAATTTGAATATTTTATGGAGAAAAATAAACTCCTGGAAAAAGTTAATAATATTACCGACTATGAAAAGATAAAAACAATATTCCTGAAAGCCAACCTTACTGACACATTGATGAAAAGATTAAAGTTACTGGTTGGAAAGATCAGGAAACCAATTGCTGTTAGATCTTCAGGACTATTTGAAGATTCGTTAATGCAACCCTTTGCAGGAATTTTCGAAACCTATATATTGCCAAACTCAAATAAACGCTCGAATGAAAGATTAAATCAGCTTGCAGATGCAGTAAAACTGGTTTTTGCATCAACTTACAGCAATATTGCCAGAGGATATGTCGAGGCAATCAACTATAAGATAGAAGATGAAAAAATGGCTGTGGTTATTCAGGAAGTTGTTGGTAATCAGTATGGAGATTATTATTATCCTCACATCAGCGGAGTGGCTCAGTCGTACAATTATTATCCTGTTTCCCATATGCAGCCTGAAGAAGGCTTTGCTATAATGGCAGTTGGACTGGGTAAATATGTTGTTGAAGGAGAAAAAGCATACAGGTTCAGCCCTAAATATCCTGAAATTGAAATAAACTCTCCTAAGGATCAATATAAGAATTCTCAGGTTGAGTTTTTTGCTGTCGACATGAACAAACATGAACTTAACCTGATGGAAGGTGATACTGCCGGATTAGCCAGGCTTGATATTGAAGCTGCTGAACGATTTGGCACTCTGAAACATTGTGCTTCAGTATATGATCCTGAAAATGACAGAATAGTTCCAGGCTTAAAATTTGCAGGCCCCAGGATAGTTAATTTTGCCGACATCCTGAAATACAAATATGTACCTCTTGCCAAAGCAATTGAAACAGTTCTTGATGTTGTGAAAGAAGCAATGGGAAGCCCTGTTGAAATTGAATTCGCAGTTGACCTTACCAAGGATGAAAACAACAATGCATCATTTTACCTCTTGCAGATAAAACCATTAATTGGAAATGCTCTTGATTATAACATAGATCTTAAAAATATTGATAGTGAAAAGATCGTATTGCTTTCAGAAAAAGGAATGGGAAATGGACTTATATCTGATATTTATGATGTAATATATGTTGATTATGATAGCTTTGATAAAAGCATGACTATAAAAATGGCAGATGAAATTGATGCCCTGAATGAAATAATGAAAAAAGAAGACCGTAAATACATTCTTATCGGTCCCGGTCGATGGGGTACTCGTGACAGATGGATTGGAATACCCGTAAACTGGCCACAAATATCCAATGCCAAAGTGATCGTTGAAACAAGCCTTGAAGGTTATCCTCTGGATTCATCTTCAGGTTCACATTTCTTTCATAATGTAACATCTATGAATGTGGGCTATTTTAGTGTTCAACCGGAGATCTCTGGAAGTTATATAAAGTGGGATGTGCTGAATGAACAGGAAATGATACAGGAAACACAGTATTTCAAACATGTACGATTCAAAGATCCTTTGTCAATAAAGATGGATGGAAGGAAGAGGGTGTCTGTGATTACTACTGAGTAATCACAGAATTGAACGATATAGCGATGTAGGCGATCTATCGACAAGCTCAAGACAAGTGATACGAAGTATTGCGAATCGTACATTCCTATGAATATCGCCTACATCGCTACATCGTTACATAGCCTACATTGTAATCATCGTATCCAATATTTTTGTATTTTTAGTCAATGGGGTACAGACTGCTTTTTGTTTTATTACTTTGTTTCTTTTCAATAACACATTCTTTTACCCAGGATAAGTTATTATCAGTTGGAGTGAAATATGGATATATTCTTTATGATAAACAGGGTAATGAATATGTGAACTATGACCAGAATTACCTCATTGGAGTTACAGGAGATCTAATGTTCTCTAAGTATGCAGGATTGAGAATAGGATATTATTACGAAACAAAGAACTGGGAAGAATCTTATTTGGGAAGTTATGATAAAAGACTTTACAAGTATTCTTTCGCTTATAATTCATTTCCAATTGAAGTAAAATTGTGTCTTTTAAGCAACAAAAGAATTCAACTTAATTTTTTAACTGGAATCATAGTATCAAAACAGAGAAAAGCCGGAGTTAAATTTTATAGAAACGGTGAGTTTTATTCTGATAAATTTTTTTATAAGTGTTATTGGAAGGAAACAACAGTTCATATGGATGCCTCAATTGAGTTTCTGTTGTATTTTGGAAGGAATTGGGGAATAGGTGCCCAACCTCAATACAGGTATAAGCTTAGTAAAGAGGATTATTCATCCTGCTTTTTCCAATGCAAGCATGCATATACTTTTTCATTTAAGCTTTTTTATAACTTCATTGACAGGGAAAAGGTGAAGAAATATGTTAAAGAACTTCCTGCTATTCCACGCCAGTAAATTCGTCTTTTGCAGATTAATGGTTTCTTAACATTGTTATGGGTGAATAATGTAAAGTATCGAATTTTGAGTTTAAAATAGTGAAGTATGCGATTTATCGACAAGCTCAATACGAATGATTCGAAGTATTACACATCGTACATTCCTTCGCTACATCGCCTACATCGCTATATCGTTCCATCGTCTACATTAATAATTTAAACTCTCTATAAATTACCTCCGTTTATCATACATATCACATTGAATTTTAGCTTTGTACCGAAATATGCTATTTATGTGCCTATTTTGGAAGATTTAATTGGCAATTTTACATTTTTTAAATAGCATAATTTTATTATTATTGTAGGCTTATATCAAAAAAGGAGATGATAAGATGTACGATTTTATTTCATTAAAGCTTAAATGTCCGGTTTGTGGAGAATCATTGATGGATGATGATCATCTTGTGGACAATAAACCAAGCATTCATCTGAATGTTGAGATAGCTGATAAAAAAGGAGTAATTCGTTTAAGCTCAATTTATGGAAGCTACAACTATTCTACAAAACTTGAGATGCCACAAGGCGAGGTTGCAAAGTTCTCCTGTCCTCACTGTAAATCTCAAATAATTTCTGATACTGAATGCCTTTCCTGTGGATCCTTTATGGTTCCGTTTTACCTGGATATGGGAGGGAAGGTAAATGTATGCAGCAAAAATGGCTGCAAAAACCACTTTGTTGAATTTGAAGATCTTTCCGTTGCCATGAAAAATCTTTATCAGCAATATGGTTTAGCAGGAAATAAAGATCTGGAAGACCCTGAAGAAAGCCCCAAAGCCCCAGCTGTTGAAGAGAAAAAGGATGAAGCAAAAGAAATTCTGGAAAGCGGTACTTTCCTGAATACTTATTGTCCATCCTGTAAAAATAGCCTTCTTGATGGTGAAATGCTTAAGCTTAAGATCAAGAATGGCGAAGAAGGCTATCTGATGCTTAGCCCCTATATGAACGTTTTTACATCCAAATCAACAATATTTTTACCCGAAGACAAAGTTGTTAATGACTTGAGTTGCTGGCATTGCAATGAAAGTTTAATTGACAAGGAAAAGAAATGTAAGAAATGCGATTCACCGGTTGCCAAAATTTCTATTGGTGCCCGAACCCGCTTAATAGATTTCTACATATGTACAAAAAAAGGCTGTCGCTGGCATGGATTGAAAAAAGATGACTATTATGATATCCGGCTTGAAGATAGCCTGGAATGGTAAAAATTAAAAATTTCCAACTATGTTTCAAATTGTAAGAAAGCAGGAGATGGCAAAAGGGACGATTATTCGTTTCGATATTCAGGCTCCCAAAATTGCGAAAAAAATATTACCCGGCCAGTTTGTGATCATCAGAGTGAATGAAACGGGTGAACGAATTCCTTTGACAGTAGCTGATAAAGATGCTTTTGGAGGAATAATTACAATAATTTTTCAGGTTGTAGGAAAAACTACAGCCCTGATGCGTTCTCTTAACGAGGGAGACTTTCTGAAAGATGTTGTGGGGCCACTTGGAAAAGCAGCTGATGTTGAGAATATCGGAACTGTTGTTATGGTTGGTGGCGGCACAGGTGTTGCTATTTTGCATCATGTTGCAAAAGCTTTCAAGGAAGCTGGCAACTATGTTATAGGAATTATGGGTGCTAAAAACAAAGAAATGCTCATCCTGGAAACTGAAATGAGTAATATTTGTGATGAACTTGTTGTTACAACTGATGATGGTAGCTATGGTGAGATGGGTTTTGTGACAGATCCACTTAAAAAATACCTTGATGAACGACATGATATAAAACTGGTATATGCTATCGGCCCTATCATTATGATGAAAAATATTACAGCTCTCACTAAGAAATATAAAACACCGACAATGGTGAGCCTTAACCCCATTATGATCGATGGTACCGGTATGTGTGGAGGATGCCGCGTTAGAGTGAGCGATGAAACAAAATTCTGTTGTGTTGATGGCCCTGACTTCGATGCTTTCAAAGTTGACTTCGAAGAACTGATGAACAGAAATTCACTCTATATGAAAGACGAAAAAGACTCATTGTTATTCTCAATAAGATAAAAGCTATGTTAGATACTAATGTAAAATATCTAAAATTTAAAACGTTTTTACATGCATATTGCCCCCATTGTAAAAACACCTTGAATATTGAAAAAGAAGATAATAAGCGAATATATTTAAATGCTACATATAAGAAAGAAGAAATTGATCTTTTTCTAAGTCCCTACCTTGATGTTTTCGAAGTAGAAACATCAAAACCTATTGATGATGAGGATAGAGTCGACGATCTTATCTGTCCGCATTGTAAAAAAAGTCTCATTAATCCTGAAACCAAATGTGGCGAATGTGGTTCTCCTGTTTCTGAACTCACAGTATCAGCACTTTCAAGATTGATCACTTTTTTCCTTTGTACGAAAAAGGGTTGTGAATGGCACGGACTTACTAAAAGGGATGAAAGGAATATCAAACTTAAGATCCCAAGACAAGATATGCCTGAACAGGATAGCACTTTGAGGGTACATAACTTCCAGGAAGTTCCTTATGGCTTTACATCCGAACTTGCACTTCTTGAAGCAGGAAGATGTTTACAGTGTAAGAAACCTCTTTGCGTTGAAGGATGTCCTGTAAATATTGATATACCTTCATTTATTGCACTTGTTGCTGAAGAAAAGTACAATGAAGCTGCTAAGAAAATAAAAGAGAGGAATGTGTTTCCTGCCATCTGTGGAAGGGTTTGCCCTCAGGAAAGCCAATGTGAAGAGAAATGTATTGTAGGTCACAAAGATAAACCAGTTGCTATTGGCCGCCTTGAAAGATTTGTTGCTGACTATGAGCGTAAAATGGATCTGGTTAATGTCCCGGTAATAAATAATGAAACCGGAAAGAAAATTGCCGTTATAGGTTCCGGCCCCGGAGGCTTGACAGTTGCTGCAGATATGCGCCAACTTGGTTATGGTGTTACTGTTTATGAAGCTTTACATGAAACAGGTGGAGTGCTAACTTATGGCATTCCAGAATTCAGACTTCCTAAATCAATAGTTCAGTTTGAGATCAATTACCTCAAGGAAATGGGAGTACGTTTCGAACTAAATCATGTGATAGGAAATATTATTACAATCGATGAACTATTGGAAAATTATGATGCAGTGTATGTTGGGGTAGGAGCAGGATTGCCTACATTTATGAATATCGCTGGTGAAAGCCTCGGTAATGTGTTTTCATCCAATGAATACCTTACCAGGATGAACCTTATGAAAGCATATAAATTTCCAGAATACGATACACCTAAACCCACTGGTAATAAGGTTGCAGTTATTGGAGGTGGTAATGTAGCTATGGATTGTGCCAGGACAGCTATCAGAACAGGATCCAACGAGGTTACTATTGTATACCGCAGGTCAAGGCATGAGTTGCCGGCCAGGGAAGAAGAAGTGCATCATGCAGAAGAAGAAGGTATTAAATTCAAACTTCTTTGCAGTCCGATAAAATACATCGGAACCGATCATAATACCATTAAAGGCATGGAGTGTATACAGATGGAGCTTGGTGAACCTGATGCATCTGGCAGACGTCGTCCGGTACCAATCGAAAATTCAAATTTTGTTATTGATTGCGACATGGCAATTGTAGCTATCGGAACAGGTCCTAATCCTATTATATCCCAGTCAACACCTGATATGGAACTCAACAAATGGGGATATATTCAGGCTAATGAAGAAACAAATGAAACTACTAAACCATTTGTTTACGCAGGAGGTGATATCGTAACAGGATCTGCAACTGTAATTGAAGCTATGGGTGCTGGAAGGATTGCTGCAAGGGCAATGCATGCGAAGCTTTCACAGCCTGTTAAGAAGAAAAAAACGCTTGCTAAATAAATCGCAGGCGATTTTTTTGGAATGCAAAGTGCAGAATGCAGAATAACGAATTAAAAACTAATTTAGATCTGAGATAATCCTTACTTCGTTCTTTTGCATTCTTTACCCCAACCCCCTAACCCCCCCCTAACCCCTCAACTCAACCTAATCCTTATTTAACAGGCTTTAGCGTTCTATTTAGACCATATATAAATTGATTTATAGCCTTTTAGAAGCTTAAAGAATTATATAATTTTGCCCCTCTATAAATATTAGTTAAAATGAGGATATCCAGAATAAATATTCAGGAAGAAGTTGAGGTGAAAGACCAGGTGGATCTTTCTCTTATCGATGCATTGATTGAAAAATATAAAGACAAAAAAGGAAACCTTATCCCTTTGCTACAAGGCACTCAGGAAACATATGGATATATTCCACGAGAAGCTTTTGAAAGAATCTCTGAAGGAACTGGTCTTGAGCTTAGTGAGATGTATGGTGTTGCTACTTTTTATGCTCAGTTCAGACTTAATCCTGTCGGTAAGCATATCGTAAAGGTTTGCCACGGTACTGCATGTCACGTTCAAAATGCCAAAACAATTACTACAGCCCTTAAAGAAAGCTTGAAAGTTGAAGATGGCGGAACTACCGAAGATGGCATGTTTACCCTCGAATCAGTGGCCTGCTTGGGTTGTTGCTCACTTGCCCCGGTTATGATGATAGGGGATGAAACTTATGGTAAACTTACAGGTAGCCAGGCGGTGAAGATCGTGAAGAATATCCGCATTGCGGAGAAGAATTAAAATATGTGACTAAGGGATTAGGGGATTAAGGGGATATATGTGTTGGTGATTCTACCAACCTACCACTTAACCCCCTGAGAAGAACATAGGATACTATTTCTAAAGAAATATAAAATGGAAAAGACACAAGTAATCGTTGGTTTGGGAAGTTGCGGGATTGCTGCAGGAGCAAGAAAGGTTTATGATAAAATAAATGCCCTGAAAACAGCAGAAAATCTCGACTTCGATCTTAAAAAAACCAGTTGCATTGGTATGTGCTATAGAGAACCTCTTGTTGAAGTTATCGATGAGTCAGGAACCTATATGTATGGCGACCTGGATGAAGAAAAGATCATAGAGGTGATCGATAAGCATATTGGACAGCAGAGCCCTGTAAAAGAATATGTTGTGCATTCTGACCTCTTTGAAACCGAAGATACTACCTTTACTGAAGACCAGGTTAAGATCGCTTTACGAAACTGTGGTTATATCGATCCTGAGAATATTGAAGATTACGAGGCAAGAGAAGGATACAGGTCGATCAAGAAAATTGCAGGACAAAGAATGTCGCGTATGGATGTGATCCAGACTATTCTCGATTCAGGATTACGTGGCCGTGGTGGTGGTGGTTTTCCTACCGGACTAAAATGGAAATTTGCCAACGATAATAAAGCTGACGAAAAATATATTATCTGTAATGCGGATGAAGGTGACCCTGGTGCATTTATGGACAGGTCATTACTCGAGGGTGATCCTCACTCGGTTATTGAAGGAATGATCATTGGTGCCTTTGCAATTGAAGCAACAGGTGGTATAATATACTGTAGAGCTGAATATCCACTTGCAATTAAACGTCTTGAAATTGCACTGGAACAGGTAAGGAACAAAGGATATTTAGGAAAGAATATCCTGGGTATTAATGGATTTAATTTCGATATTTATATCAAAGAAGGTGCCGGTGCTTTTGTTTGCGGTGAAGAAACAGCACTTATTGCTTCTGTTGAAGGACAACGTGGTATGCCTCGTAAACGTCCTCCATTTCCTGCTGCATCCGGTCTGTGGAAAAAGCCTACCAATATTAATAATGTTGAGACTTTTGCCAATATCCCCTGGATTGTTCTGAAAGGTGCTGAGGAATATGCTAAATACGGGACGGAAAAAAGTAAAGGAACCAAGGTATTTGCCCTTGCTGGAAAGATAAAGCGCTCAGGATTGGTTGAAGTACCCATGGGAATGAGCATTAAAGATGTAATATTTAAACTGGGTGGTGGAATTAAAGATGGAAAAAAATTCAAGGCTGTACAGATGGGTGGCCCATCTGGTGGATGTATTCCAGAACATCTTTCAGATACCATAGTAGATTATGATTCAGTAAATGCCACAGGTGCCATTATGGGTTCCGGTGGTATGGTGGTTATGGATGAATCCACCTGTATGGTAGATGTTGCCCGCTTCTTCCTGGAATTTACACAGAAAGAATCCTGCGGAAAATGTACCTTTTGCCGTGTGGGAACTAAAAGAATGCTTGAGATACTGACACGCATCACAGAAGGAAAAGGTGAAGAAGGTGATATTGAAAGATTGAAAGACCTCTCTTATGAGATCAAAGATAATTCTCTCTGTGGATTAGGACAAACTGCGCCAAATCCTGTATTAACTACTATCAAATATTTCAGAGATGAATACGAAGCACATATTCGTGATAAAAAATGCCCCGCTCTGGCTTGTACAGCATTGTTAACTTACACTGTTGATGAAGAGAATTGTACAGGATGTACGGTTTGTGCAAAGAATTGCCCTGTAGATGCTATAGACGGTGAAAGAAAAGAAATTCACTTCATTAGGGAAGAAGACTGCATCAAATGTGGCATGTGTTATACTAAATGTAAATTCGAAGCTATAAAACTTTCATAATTATGATTTTAATTACGCCAATAACTTCGTTCCACTTGCATTCAAATTCCGTCATCCCGCTATAGCGGAACTCCTGAATTTAAATGCTTCGTAAGCTTCGTTCTTGACGTTTTAAAAACAAATTATTATTTACTTAGAAAAGATATTTTCAAATATAAAGAAACCGGATAATGAGCGAAAAAGTTAATGTAATACTCAACGGAAGGATCACTACCGGCTACAGAGGAGAAACAATTCTTGAGCTTGCAAAAAGAAATAATTTAGAGATTCCTACTTTATGTAATGACCCTCGCCTTGAACCTTACACATCATGCTATGTTTGTGTAGTTCATGTGGAAGGACTCAGAGGACTGCAACCATCATGTTCTACGAAGATCAATGAGGGTATGAAAATCGAAACCGATAACGATAGGATCTTTAAAGCAAGAAAGACTGCATTAGAACTTCTTCTAAGTAACCATTATGCAGATTGTATTGGCCCTTGTACTCAAACTTGTCCTGCAGGAGTGGATGTTCAGGGTTATATCTCTCTTATGGAAAAAGGACAGTACAATGAAGCAGTTGCATTGATCAAGGAAACCAATCCACTACCTGCAATTTGCGGAAGAGTATGTGTCAGGCCTTGTGAAGTTGCTTGTCGCAGGAATCTTCTCGACGAAGGATCTCCAGTGGGTATTGACTATCTGAAAAGGTTTGCAGCCGACTGGGATCTTGAATCAGATACCAAGTTTGTTCCAGAGATAGAAGAATCTACCGGAAAGAAAATTGCCGTTATAGGCGCTGGTCCCGGGGGCGTTTCCAGTGGTTTCTTCCTGCAGAAAAAAGCACATCAGGTTGATATTTATGAAGCAGCTCCCAAAGCTGGTGGATGGCTTCGTTACGGTATTCCTGAATAT
>CAZDWF010000121.1:6423-10386 GCA_964508895.1 uncultured Bacteroidales bacterium | reverse complement strand
TGGAAGAAAATCAATTAATGATATTATTCCGATTTGTTGCTGATGTGGCTGATATTCGTATTTTAACTTTACATGATGAAAACTTATGAATAATTCAGCTTAAAAAATGTATTTTTGCATTTATAATACGAATTTGAAATGGAGAAATTAATGCGAACAAATATCAAAGAATTGCTCAGGGGTGAAAAAGTTGGTAAGACCGTAAATGTTATGGCATGGGTACGAACCAAAAGAGGAAGTAAAAATGTAGCGTTTGTTGCAATAAATGATGGTACTACCATACATAATTTGCAGGTTGTGGTTGATCTTGATGAGATCAATGAGGAAGATATTATCAATGCACAAACCGGAGCTGCTGTTTCTGTTACAGGAAAATTGGTTGAATCACGGGGTAGTGGTCAGAAAGTTGAACTCGTTGCTGAGAAGCTTGAAGTTCTGGGTGAAGCCGATCCTGATGAATATCCCTTGCAGCCAAAGAAACATTCATTGGAATTTTTACGTGAGAAAGCACATCTGAGATTTCGTACATCAACTTTTTCTGCGATTACACGCATAAGACATGCAATGATATTTGCAGTGCATAAATTTTTCAACGATAAAGGTTTTTACAATATTCACACACCGATCATAACAGGATCTGATGCAGAAGGTGCCGGTGAAATGTTCAGGGTATCCATCCTGGATGATAAAAACCCTCCTGTGAATGAAGAAGGAAAGGTAGATTACAGTCAGGATTTTTTTGGCAAAGAAACAAACCTAACAGTTTCAGGTCAGCTTGAAGCTGAACTGGCTGCCCTTGCCATGTCGAATGTTTATACTTTCGGGCCAACCTTCAGGGCTGAAAATTCAAATACCTCACGACATCTTGCTGAGTTCTGGATGATAGAACCGGAGATGGCATTCTATGATATTAACGATAACATGGACCTGGCCGAGGAAATGCTTAAATATCTTGTTAAATATGCACTGGATAACTGTAGCGAAGACCTTGAATTCCTGAATAAAAGGTTTATGGACGAAGAGAATAAGAAAAAACAGGATGAGAGATCTTTGATGAATCTGATTGAACGCCTTGAGTTTGTGTTGAATAACTCCTTTGAAAGGATCACCTACACACAGGCATTTGATATTTTAAGAAACTCAAAGCCAAACAAGAAGAAAAGATTTCAATATCCTGTGGATGAATGGGGTGTAGACTTTCAGTCGGAGCATGAGAGGTTTTTAGTTGAGAAATATTATAAAAAGCCGGTGATGGTAACTGATTATCCGAAAGAGATCAAGGCTTTTTATATGAAGCAAAATGATGACGGAAAAACGGTAAGAGGGATGGATGTGCTCTTCCCTGGAATAGGAGAGATCATTGGTGGATCGCAAAGGGAAGAAGTATATGATAAATTATATGCAAGGATGAAAGAGATGAATATACCAGAAGAATCGATGTGGTGGTATCTTGAGACAAGAAAATTTGGAACTGTTCCACATAGCGGTTTTGGACTGGGGTTTGAACGTTTAATGCTTTATGTTACAGGGATGGGTAACATACGTGATGTAATTCCATTTCCTCGTACACCTAAAAATGCCGAGTTTTAATTTGCAATGAATAAATACGTTGCAATTCTGGCAAAGAATGACTAAATTACATCTCGAATTTAAGGTATTTGAATTTTATATTTTAAAGCAGGAATATTTATATTATATGCTCAACCAAAGGCTACAACAGAAACTATTGCAAAAGCTGTCACCACAGCAGATATTGCTCATGAAGCTGTTGCAAATCCCTTCTGCAGCATTGGAACAGCGTATTAAACAGGAAATAGAAGAAAATCCCGCCCTTGATGAAATGTCTGATTCTGACACTACTCAGGATGATTCCCAGGATATGACTGATGATAAGGATGATGTCAATGATACCGAGAAGGATGATTACGATAATAGCAATGATGATGAGTTCGACCTGGGCGATTATATGGATGATGATGAGATTCCTTCCTACAGACTGGCTTCCAATAACCAGAGATCGCAGGATGACAATAAGGAAATACCCTTTGCGTCCGGAAAAAGCTTTCAGGATTTTTTACTTGACCAGCTCGGACTGAGAAGCTTGAGTGAGAAAGAAATAAGAATTGCTGAGAATATTATTGGTAACCTTGATGATGCAGGATATCTGAACAGGGATATACATGCCATGGTAGATGATCTTGCCTTTTCTCAGAATGTGGATACAAATGTTGAAGAGATCATCAGTGTGTTAAGAATCATCCAGGAACTTGATCCTCCCGGTGTGGGCGCGCGAAATCTGAAAGAATGCCTATTGCTTCAGCTTGAAAGAATAGAACATAAAACACCTTCGGTTGAACTGGCTATCACCATCCTGGAACAATATTTTAATGAGTTTACAAAAAAGCATTACGAGAAAATTATTAAAAGAGCAAAGATCACTGAGCCAGAACTTAAAAAAGCTATCGATGAAGTACTGAAGCTTAATCCCAAGCCGGGGAATTCAATCAGTGAGACTGTTCGTACCAACCATTATATTATACCCGATTTTATTATCACCAATAATGATGGTGTGCTGGAACTAAGTTTAAGCTCAAGAAATACTCCCGAACTAAGGCTCAATAGAACCTATGTGGATATAATGGAAACCTACGCTGAGAATAAAAAGAATAAACAAAGTAAAGATGCTTTTATGTTTATCAAACAAAAGATCGACTCAGCAAAATGGTTTATGGAAGCCATTAAACAAAGACAACATACACTCTTTATTACCATGAGTGCCATAATGGAATATCAGAGAGAGTATTTTCTTAATGGTGATGAAACCATGCTTAAACCCATGATACTCAAAAATATTGCAGAAATTGTCAATCTGGATATTTCTACTATATCAAGGGTGGCAAACAGCAAATATGTTCAAACACCTTTCGGTACTTTCCTGCTAAAAAGCTTCTTTTCTGAGTCGATGCAAATGGAATCAGGTGAAGAGGTCTCAACCAGAGAAATAAAAAAGATACTATCTGAATGTATTGAAAGTGAGAACAAAAGCAAGCCTCATACCGATGAACAATTAACTACCATCCTGAAAGAAAGAGGATATAATATCGCCCGTAGAACTGTTGCAAAATACAGGGAACAGCTGAGTATTCCTGTTGCGAGACTTCGTAAGGAACTGCAATGATTCCATATTCAAGATTACGTATTCCGTATTTCTTATTTTTTTCGTGCATATAGTTGTTGGCACTGCCCCAAATTTGGAATAAGGAATCAGCTATATGGAATTAATTTAACATTTTACCACTATCTTTGCCAATCTCAAGAAAGCAAATATGGACAGCAAGCTCGCAAAAGTCATTTCACTATTATTTCAGCCTTTACTGATACCAACCTATGGATTTATAGTATTATTTAATCTCAATGCATTCTTTTCACTGGTGATACCAGCTTCAGCAAAGTGGATGATACTTTTGATCGTATTTGTATCAACCTTTCTGTTGCCTACATTTTTCATTCTGATACTTTATAATAGGGGGATAGTTAAGTCGCTGTACTTGAAGACAAAAGAAGACCGGGTGCTCCCATTTATCGGAACAATAATATTTTATTACCTGGCTTATTATTTAATTAAGAAGCTGCAGATCTCACCTATCTTTTATTTCTTTATTATAGGTATGACTTTCACGGTTGTTGTTGCGCTCATTATAAATTTCTTCTGGAAAATAAGCATACACATGATGGCTGTGGGTGGCATGCTTGGAGCTTTCATTGGACTATCGCTGGTACTGATGATAAACCTTCCAATATTAATTATAACAATAATTATTGCTTCAGGACTTGTGGGTTATGCGCGACTGCAACTCAATGAGCATTCACCTGCCCAGGTTTATTCAGGATTTGGAGTGGGGTTATTTTTGATGCTGGGGCTTTTTGTATTTATCTAGATACTCATTTGATTCCATATTCAAG
>CAZDWF010000121.1:0-6323 GCA_964508895.1 uncultured Bacteroidales bacterium | reverse complement strand
ATTCCATATTCCGTATTTCTGATTTGTTCGTGCAAGTAGTTGGCGGTTCTGTACCAAAGTATGGAATAAGGAATTATTAAAGACTATGGAATTTTTCTACATTTTTTCAAATCAACTATTCATTTGATAGGCCATAATTATCAAGGGGTATAAAATATTACCAAAAAGTTTATAGAATTTACTGGGAATACATTGCTATATATTGTATTAAGTAGTAAAAACAAACATCAATGAGACAAATAATTGAGAAAAGGCTAATAGAATTTTCATTACAAATATTAAAACTTACAAAAGAGTTTAATAGTTCTTTTATAAGTGATCATTTATCAAAGCAAATAATTAGGTCATCAACAAGTGCAGCACTAAACTATGGTGAGGTTCAGAGTTCTGAATCCCAAAAGGACTTTATACATAAAATAAGTATAGTATTGAAAGAGCTAAGGGAAACCAATATCAATATTCAATTGATCCAGGGAGCTGACCTATGTGAGAATTCAGATAGGGTCGAAAATATTAGAAAAGAGAATGTTGAATTAATATCAATATTCTACAAGACATGGGAAACTGCAAAGAAAAATAGTTGATTCTTATTCCATATTCAAGATTCCATATTCCGTATTTCTGATTTGTTCGTGCAAGTAGTTGGCGGTTCTGTACCCAAATATGGAATAAGAAATCAACAATATGGAATTTGGAATCAATTCGTCTTTACCACGGTAGTATCATTATCCCCGCAGAGATAGAATAAAACTCAGGCCCTTTTCCACTTTCAAATACTTTGTTTAGAGAATAATATCCGAAGAAGTTAATCCATCTGTATCCGATTCTGAATGTAGGACCATATCTCCAGGTTTCCAGATTGTTTATACTTTTCCTTTTTTCTTTTATTCTCTGCCCATTTTTATCTCCCTTATATTTAGTATGGCTATCGATAAGAAATCCGGCTTTAAAACCAAAGGCCATACGAAAACCTTTTGTTGTCTTGAACCTGAACTCAAATGGAATATCAATATAGGAAAGTGTTATTTTCGATTTCTTATAGCTTTCTGTAATCAGACCAAAACTAATAGTGTCTGCATTCAGGTCTTGTATACGCGTATTAGTATACATATTATGCATTCCGAGCCCGGCACCGATGGAAAGATAAAGCGGACTTTTTCCAAGTTTATGATTATACATTGCAAATACATTGGCACCCTGATTGAAAAAACGGGTATCCATGCCGGAAGGAACATCAAGCCAGAAGTCGTTAAAAAAAGCAACTCCTATATCGATCTTTTGACGTGTGCTGTGTATGACATCCTGAGAGAATATCGTGCTTGCCAGTATTGCAAAGGTTATGGTGAAGATGAGTTTTTTCATTATTTGAAAGTTTTGAGTAAACAAAGATACGATAAAATTTAGTAATTAGTTCCTAAATAGTGATGCGTAACGCGTAAGGCGTGACGGGATAGATTTCATGATATCTCAAATATAATGACAAGCAGTTTTATAATAGTAATTAATAAGATTTGCTATGACAAGGTGTTTTTTTGCGATATGTTATAAGTTTTACATGTTTTTATCTAGTTATATTAATAATTTATTATATTTGTGCCGATATTGCAATATTAGCCCCAATAATTATTGTAATGAGACCCAAATTTAGTTATCATAGACCAAGTAATTCTGTTTTTAGCATATTTGATTATCTGAAATTCAGAAGTCTATCTATACCCACCTTCTTGTTTGCAGAATCTTTACTGAAGATTAACGATCTAGCAGTAGAAGTAAACTCTCGTTTTGGCAAACAAGCTTATTTGAAAAATTATTATCATGAATATTAAAGTAATAATTACGGTTTTTTATTTATCATTAGTCACATTATTTGGATATTCCCAGGATAGTTGTTTGTATTTCTACCAGAATGGCCAGATTGTTAATCTGGGTGATGTTCCGGGGTCCAGTAATGTTACAACCCTTTCTATAGAAATGTGGGTTAATATTTTAACAGTAAATCAGTTTGACTGTTTTTATTCCAAGTCTCTCGGTGGCCAGGATTATGTCATGTTTGATATGGGAAATCAAAGAAATGTACGCGCATCAATTGGAACTAATACTGGTAATTATGGTATTACCCCGAATGATGCAATATATGATTCCGAATGGTTTCACCTGGCATTTGTATATGATGGTACTGGAGTTACTAATGATGATAAAGTACAAATATACGTCAATGGTCTTAGGCAAACATTAACTTTCAAAAATGTAAGCTGTATCCCTTCAAGTATTCCTGCATCTACTGCTCCGGTGGTGTTAGGAGCTAAATCTGATGGTTCCTCTATAGGCCAGGAATATCTTGGCTATATGGATGAGTTCCGTATGTGGAATACTTGCCTGACGCAAACTGAAATTCAGGCGAGGATGAATGAGCAATTGACCGGCCAGGAAAGCGGGTTAATTACCTACCTTCCTTTAGATGAGTCTGATACTGCACAAACAGCACCAAATCTTGTTAATGCTACTTACAATGGAGCCTTAGTAGCTTTTCCTGATAATCCTAGCCCCCCTACAACACCCTATTGGTTATCGAGAACATTTGCGGAACCCGGGACTCAGGCAACAAATGTAACTGCTGAAAATATCTATACAACCCAGCAAGACGCGTTATGGACAAATGGTTCGGGATCAGCCAGGGCTGTATTTATGAGCACAGCAGCCACGGGATCTCCTGTGCCTGTTGATGGTACCACTTATACACCTAGCGCACATTTTGGTTCAGGCGATCAAATTGGTAGCAGTGGATGGTACTGTATTTACAATGGTTCAGGTACCGAGCAGAGAAAGATTAGTGGGTTAACATCTTCAACATCATATAGGATGATGGTATGTGATTATAATGGTTTAGCAGGTTCAGAAGACTATAATATTAATGTAGCCACTGGCAATCCTGCAGATTTACCAACAAGCACTACTCCTCCACCTGACACCCCTCCTACAGTTCAGGCAGGTAATTTACTTAGTACTCCCGATCCTACTAGCTGCACCATTGACTGGTCTATTGGTGATGGGATTACCAGGGTGGTTTTTGTTAAATTAACCAATACGGGATCACCTGTACCGGTAAATGGTACGACATATACTGCAAATACAGTCTTTGGCTCAGGCACACAGATAGGTACTACAGGATGGTATTGTGTATATAATGGAACAGAAAGTTCAGTAAGTGTTACAGGATTGACTTCCTCTTCTGAATACAGTGTAATGGTTTGCGAATTCAATGGAACAGCTGGTACAGAGAATTACCTGACAAGCACAGCAACTCTTAACCCAATTACTTTTACAACTAAAGCGGAGGTTACTACAACTTCGCCAGCCACTAATATTAAGGGAACATCAGCCACACTTTCTGGCAGCATTGTTGCCGGCGGAGGTGAAACTGTGACTGGCAGAGGTATAGTATACAGCACAAAAGATGGGTTTAATCCTATAACAGAAGGGACAACGGAAGTATCAGGATCAGGAACAGGTTCGTTTTCAGTTATTTTATCTGCGAATTCTTTAACTGTAGGTACAAACTATTATTTTGTTGCTTATGCAGAGAGTGCTTCAGGAACAAGTTATGGTTCCCAGGTTTCTTTCACTACTGATACCAAATATCACTGGACAGGTGCCAGTAGCACTGATTTTGGTACAGCCGGAAACTGGGAGCAAAATGCCAGCCCAACAAGTGTTACCAATTTGTATATGCCTTCAGGATTATCAAATTACCCAACAATAGGTTCAGATATTGCTACTCCTGCAGAATGTAACGACTTGAGTATTGCTAATGGCGCGGTTCTTACTATTCCTGTCGGAAAAGCACTTACAGCAAGTGGCACCCTGACAACTGAAGCTAATTCATGCCTGGTAATTGAATCCGGTGTATCGGGATCCGGTTCATTGATCTATGCCTCAGGTACACCAAATGCTACAGTTCAGCGATATATCGGAAATAGCGAATGGCATCTGGTAAGCCCTCTTGCCGTTCCCAGTACCTCAAATGATTTTTACATAGATGCAAGTAGTGATGCATGGTTGACATATCATACTGAATCTACTGATGGCTGGACATTTATACTTGATCTTGTTACGGTTCTGAACAGAGGTCAGGGCTATTTTTACCTGATAGACGCTAGTGTCCCTGCACAAACATTCGAATTTACAGGAAGCATTACCGCAGCAGATCAGAGTCCTTCTTTGACAAAAGATGGTTCCGGATGGAATGCTCTGGGCAATCCGTATTCTTCAGCTCTTGACTGGGATGAAGGCACATGGAACAAAACGAATACCACAGGAAGTGTATATGTGTGGGATGGTACATATAATGGTGGTGATTACAGGCCATGGAATGGCTCTGCAGGAGACTTGACAGCTGGTGTAATCCCAATGGGACAGGGATTTTTTGTACAGGCTAGTACAGCTGGTGCTTTCATAATACCGGCAGGCGGAAGAGTACACAGCACCCAGGGATTTTATAAATCAACAGAAGCTGATGATCCATCATTTTATATAAGATTACAACTGGATGGAAATACTTATGGAAATACTGTTTTTGTTGGATTTCCTGAAAATGGTACTTCCGGCTTTGATTATAGGGGAGATGCTTCAAAGATATATTCCTCAGAAACAACACCTCAAATATTTGTCGTTGAGGGCAATCATGAGTTATGCATAAATGCCAACGCACCTTTAACAGATCAGGGAAAAACAATACCATTAAGTCTGGCACAAGTGGTTGATGGCAATTATACCTTTACAATTTCTAACCTGGATCAACTTCCTGGTGTTACTATTATAATTGAAGACCTTAAAACAGGCGCAACCCAGGATTTGACAAAGATCCCGGTTTTCTCTTTCAGTGCATCAGCTGCTGATGCCCCTGAACGTTTTCTGTTGCACTTTACTATAGACGGATTTGGAATTGAAAATCCTGATTTATCCATTGATAATAACCTGAACATCTATTCCTGGGATAACAATATTTATATTCAATCAAAAGGCGGAGCACTTAATCAATCCGGAACTGTTGAATTTTTTGACATATATGGACGCAGCTTGCATAAGGAGCGAATAAATGCACAGGAACTGGTAATAGTTCCGGTATATAATTTGCGCAATTTTATCCTTGTCAGAGTTGTTAAAAAGGATTTTATCAAAACCCAAAAGATATTTATAAAAAACTAAGATACTAATGAAAACTACAATTATAGAAGCACTCAGATTAATAGTAGTATTATTGTTGCTGGGAATTGGAGATATCTCTTATAGTCAGCTTCCTCCCCCCCCTCCTTCAGGGGAAGAGACACAGTCGAACAAACTCAATGGTGATAGCGCTCCAGTAGGTAGTGGATTATTGATCCTTCTTAGCCTTGGTGGCGCTTATGGCGGATTTAAATTCTATAAGAAAAACAGAGGAGTGATTACGGAGTAAGGTTCTCGCAGATTAACGCAGATAAGAGTTCTCACAGATTAACACAGATGAAACACGGATTTTTCGCTGATTAATTCTTTGCGTCCATTGCGCCTTCTATAGCGTCCATTGCGGTTAGGTCTTATTTAACCACAAAGGGCATAAAGGGGATTTCACAAAATCACACAAAGGATAAGGTGCACCTGGCCATTTGTTCACTGCTCACTTAAACTATCTGTCAACTTCATACAGTCACAGGGAGGGATTGGGGTGGGTATCTGTAAACATGGACTACAAGTCTGCACAACCAGCAACTCCAATTCAGGAAAATTGTTTTTTTTAATAGTAATTTATAATTCTTTCCAAATAAGCCAATAACATAAAGGTAATCAGGTACTTAAAAGCACATGCTTTGTATTTTGCAATAAAATTAATGAAAAATTTCAAAATCAATAAACAAAAGGAATCGCATATATGTTTATATGTCAATGTTTATGAAGATTTTAACTAACATATTATAAATTCATTGTCTGAAGAAAGCAGGAGTGCTGAGAAAAAGCTTGGTTTATAAAATAATGTTAAAATTTTGAAATTGAAGGAAAATAATATATACTTTTGCAAAATTATTACTAACATAACCCAAATCTGTTGTAATGATACCTTTCTTAAATTATCAAAAATCTGATGATTTTGATTCAGGAAACTTGAATTATCTTAATCATAAGTTAAGTGAATTAACAATTTTCTTGTTCACAGGATGTTTATTGGAAACTGTAAGTCTCACAATAAAAGTAACCAGCTTATGTGACAAAGGGAATTTTATAAAAAATATATAGTTATGAAGATACAAGCATATATTTTAACCTATTTGACATTCTTAAGTTTATTAAGC
>CAZDWF010000120.1:0-10408 GCA_964508895.1 uncultured Bacteroidales bacterium | reverse complement strand
TCCTTTTAATGAGAAATGTGCTTGTAAGTATGGACGCTTCTCACGTATTGAATTCATAGATGACAAAGAGGTTAGTAAGGCATTAATAGATAATGCAGTTAAATGGTTCAGGGAGAAAGGCATGGAATATATACATGGTCCTTTAGGATTCACTAATCTTGATAATCAGGGTATGCTTATTGAAGGTTTTGATTATTTACCTGCTGTTGCATCTGTTTATCATAAATCATATTACAAAGAACATTTTGATGAGCTTGGATTTGAGAAAGAGAATGACTGGGTTGAATTCAGGTTGACAATCGGTGAAAATGCTACAAAGAAAGCATCAAGAGGAGCTGATCTTATAATGAAAAGATACGGGTATAAGCTTATTAATACAAAGTCGAAAAAAGACCTTAAAGTTTATGGAGCGCAAATGTTCAGGATTTTAAATCAGGCTTTTCTGGAACTTCCGTATGTAGTTCCATTAAGTGATGAACTTATTGAACAATACGTAAAGAAATATATTGGCATCCTGGATCATAAATATGTAAAGTTCGTAACAAAAGATGATAAGCTTATAGGATTTTTTATCGGCATGCCCTCTCTTTCAAAAGCAATGCAAAAGGCGAAAGGCAGGCTCCTCCCATTTGGGATATTCCCTATAATGAAAGCAATGAAAAACCCGGAAAACATTGATATGCTGCTCACTGGTGTCCTTCCTGAATATCAGTCTACAGGAGTAGCGGTGGTATTAATTTCAGAGCTGCAAAAATCAATGCTCAATAATGGTCTGAATATACTGGAAACAACCGGTGTTTTTGAAACCAATGCCAATGTGATCTCCAACTGGAAAAATTACGAACACGTTCAGCATAAGAGGAGGAGATGCTTTGTGAAGAGAATATCTTAAATTTTAGCAAAAAAGTTTTATGAATTAGATATAGGTTGCAAGGAACAAGGAACAAGTCGCAAGTTTCAAGGAACAAGTCTCAAGGAATCACTTAGCCAATATTGTAGCAAATACGAAATAATTAATTGATTTCAGGAAGATTAAATTATTAAATGAAATAATTTAAAACAAGATATATATGTTAACTTTCCGCACCACCTTGCGACTTGTTCCTTGAAACTTGTTCCTTGCGACTATTTCTGTTTCTCTTCACGAATCTTCTTCAATATCTCTTCCTGCAAGCTAGCCGGTACAGGCATATATTGATAAAAATCCATAGAGTAGTTAGCCCTGCCGCTTGAAAGATTTCTGAGTTGTGTAGCATAACCGAACATTCCACTTAAAGGGACAAATCCTATAAGTTTCTGAGATCCTTTCCTGTATCTTCTCATGGATTCTACCTTGCCTCTTCTACGGTTAAGATTTCCAACTACATCTCCAATATATTCATCAGGTGTGTTGATCTCAATCTTCATCACAGGCTCAAGCAATACAGGTTTTGCTTTCATGAAACCATTCTTAAAGCAGATGGAAGCACATGTCTGGAAAGCCATGTCTGATGAATCAACAGCATGGTGTTTTCCATCCAGCAGAACCACCTTTATATCAATGACAGGGAAACCAGCCAGTACACCGTTAATCAGGGTTTTTTTAATACCTTTATTTACAGAGGGTATAAATTCGGCAGGAACTGCACCCCCTTTGATCACTTCATTAAACTCATATCCATTTCCAGGATTAGGTTCTAATCTGATAATTGTTTGAGCAAATTGTCCTTTTCCTCCCGATTGTTTCGAATGCTTGTAATCACTAACTATCTCACTTTCTATAGTTTCCCTGTAAGCAACAGATGGTTCACCAACTTCTACATCCACTCCAAATTCATCTTTGATTCGATCCACAATAATTTCAAGATGAAGTTCACCCATTCCTGAAATTATGGTCTCTTCTGTTTCATCATTAAACTTTGCATGAAATGATGGATCTTCATTGGATAATTTAGCCAGGGCTTCACCCAGCTTGCTTTGTTCTTTTCTTGAATTTGGATTGATCTTAAGTTCAATAACAGAAGGTGGAATGTTAATTGATTCCAGGAAAAGAGGATTATCCGGATCACAAAGTGTGTCTCCTGTTTTAGTATATTTCATGCCAATAAGAGCGACAATGTCTCCGGGGCCTGCTTCAGTCATCTCTTCACGATCTTTTGCATGGATACGTAAAATTCTACCTATTCTTTCCGACTTTCCTTTGGTTGAATTCAGAATTTGCATTCCGCTTTTAAGTGTACCGGAATATATCCTGATAAATGTTTGTTGTCCTACAAAAGGATCATTGATCAATTTAAATGCCAGGGCGGAAAAGGGGGGCTTAACTGAAGGACAGCGTGTATGAGTTTTTTCGTCATCATCAATATCAATGCCTACGATAGATCCCTTATCAAGCGGGGAGGGGAGGAAATCATTAACGGCATCAAGAAGGAGTTGAACTCCTTTATTCTTATATGCAGCACCACAAAATACAGGAGTGAAATACATTTTCAATGTTGCATTTCTTGCAGCTTCTGTTAAAAGCTCATCATTTATTTTTTCGTCTTCAAGATAAAGCTCCATAATAGTATCATCATAATCAGCCAGTTTTTCAATAAGATTATTACGGGCTTCTAAAGCATTCTCTTTTAGTTCTTCAGGAATTTCTTCCTCTATTCTTTCATAGTCCTGGAAGATGTATGCTTTTTGTTTGATCACATCTATTATACCTCTGAAATCTTCCTCAGCACCGATTGGTAATTGAAAAGGAATTGGCTTGGCATCAAGGTATTCATCCATATTATTCAGTACTTCCTGGAAATCAGCCCCTGTCCTGTCCATTTTATTTACAAAAGCAATCCGTGGCACTTTATACCTGTCGGCCTGGTTCCAAACAGTTTCACTCTGAGGTTCAACACCACCAACAGCACAGAAAAGGGCAACCATTCCATCAATAACTCTTAATGAACGCTCTACTTCAATAGTAAAGTCGACATGTCCAGGAGTATCAATAATATTTATAAGATGATTATCCCAATTACATGAAATTGCAGCGGAAGCAATTGTAATTCCTCTTTCCTGTTCCTGCTTCATGAAATCCATAGTAGCCTGCCCGTCATGAACTTCTCCAACTTTCCTGGTAATTCCTGTATAATAAAGTATTCTTTCTGTAACCGTGGTTTTTCCTGCATCAATATGAGCGGCGATACCAATATTTCTAACTTTTGTTAATGTCATTTTAATATCCTGATATTTTTGAGCCTGCAAAAGTAATGTAAAGTTTTGTATTAGAATGGTAAGATTTGAATAAAATGTTTATTAAGTTAGTTGCCAGTCGCCAGTTGCCAGTCGCCAGTTGCCAGTCGCCAGTCGCCAGTCGCCAGTCCCTAGCCCCTTCTCTTCATTAAACTCCAGACAATAGTAGCAGGAATAATTAGAAACACTGTAGGTAGAGTGGATTCCAATGGCTCCGGTGTTCCTTTAAGATTGTGAACTATCCAGGTTAGGCTAATTGAGATTGAAGATGGTATAATAACAGCAAGGATTATAGCTAATATTCTGTTAGGGATTCTTACTGCAATATTCTCGCATCCTTTCATGAATATCCCCCCAAGAATGAGTGTGAATGCAGCCTGTTTCATCATGGCGGTAGTGGAACCCCAGAGGTATTCGGTTTTCAGGTAATTGATACAGAATACTATGACTCCCATGAAGATGGCCCCGAGTATGCCCATCCTGAAATCAATAAACCTGTTTAAGAATTTAAATACCGGCATTTGTTAATATTAAAGAACAAATGTAAAATTTCCCCATCAATTCTTAATCCTTAATTCTCAATTTTTAATTCTCATTCATACTTGAAGCACATTAGCAGGATTCTTATTCGCAGTCCTGATGGTATGAAAACTTATAGTTAAAACTGAAATATTTCACTCAGACGTTTTTCATTCTGATAGGTTTTGTATATCCCAGATGCCAGATGCCGGGTCCCGGATGCAAGATCCCAGATGCTGCTTATACAATCCGAATCATTTGAGAAGGTTTGATACTGGATTGCAGTTGGAATTTGAAAAACAGAAATATAAATTAATTTATCAATAGATTCTTTCTTTACTGTTGAGTATTTCAATAGGAAAGAATGATTCAGTTGAAATTTTTCTGATCCTGATTGTATCATTTAATTTTTTAAATTCTGAATAATGATTTATCTCATTCTCAATATATTCAGAACTTTTTTTCTTTTTCTTTTCAATAAATTTTTTTGAATATGATTCCGGACTTAAATTGTCAAACATTCTTTTCATTCTTAGCACTATTGCAGTGTCTTTTATATTTAATGGTAGAATATTTAGTCTATGTATAGCATATTTAACATAATCTTCTCTTATAGAGAAAGGAAATAAAACATATGTTTTTCCTTCTTGTAAATTGGTTTCATAGAATATAGGCTCAACCAATACACTCAATTTAGTAATTGTACCCCTTGGATATCCGACCCAAAACAGATGGTTTCCAGTATCTAATTCGTGAATAGTATAATCAAGGTAACCTACAGAAGTGAGAAAATTTTCATCGTCAAAAACAAACCAGCTTCCTTCAGGATAAACTTCACAATGGAATGTACTTGCAAAGCATACTAAGGCTTTTCCTTTTGAAGGTGGATTGAATTTTTGGGCATAACCTGAAATGAATAATACGATTATTAGAAAAATGAAACAGCTCCTTTTCATAGTTAAATAATTTGATTTAATAATATTAAATGCAATATATAAAAATTATCTTGGAATATGCTTGTTGAAAAATTTGTCGCTTGCTTTGTTCCAGTTTTTATATTGATTGTCTCTTTTGTTGTTTAATTTGTTGACTGTAAAAATATAATATATAATTGAATCAGACTTATCCTATCATTTATTTTACATTTTCCTATCATTTGTGATAGGATTGTTGTAGCTTTGTGATAGTGAAAATGATTAAGCAACTTGATATGGCGATTTCATACAGGCAACAACAAATACTTGATATCTTACAGGAAAAGCCAAATATCTCTATTTCTGAGATAAAGGAGATCTTAGATGCAGGGATCAGGCAGATCACTTTAAATCGTGATCTGGCAAAGCTTGTAGAAGAAAATTTGATTGAGAGGTCTGGTAAGGGAAGGGCAATTACTTATCAGTTATCCACTAAGTATTTATTATTCGCAGCTATCGATGTTAAAGAGTATTTTGAAAAGGAAATTAATTTCAGAGGGGGGAGGAAGCGGTTTAATCCTGAAATATTCTCGATACTTGAGAAATCAGACTTATTTACATTTGAGGAAAGCGAGAAACTGAAAAAATTGCAAAATATATTTTTATATAACGTTGATAATTTATCTCAGACAATTTACAAAAAAAGAACTGGAGAGATTAACTATAGATTTAAGTTGGAAGTCTTCACAAATTGAAGGCAATACATATTCATTACTGGAAACAGAACAACTACTTGTTCAAAAGATTGAAGCGAAAAACAGGTCTAAAGAAGAAGCAACAATGTTGTTGAACCACAAAGAAGCATTGCAATATATTATTAATAAAGAAAGAAAACTTGTTAGTCCAATAAGTATTTCATCAATTGTTGATATTCATAGTATTCTTATCAATGATTTAAATGTGGATAGCGGCTTTAGAATCCTACCGGTTGGTGTAACCGGAACCAACTATATTCCTCCTGATAACTTTTTTCAAATTAAAGAATACATAAAGCAGATGTGTGATCTTATCAATTCTAAAGAAAATGTCTTTGAGAAAGCTTTGATTTGCATAGCTCTTATTTCTTACATACAGCCATTTGCTGATGGAAATAAACGATCAGGTCGAATCATAGGTAATGCCTTGCTAATGGATGGTGAAAATTGTCCATTGTCGTATAGAAGTGTTGATCCTCTGGATTATAAAAAGGCGATGTTACTTTTCTACGAGCAAAACAATCTTTCCATGTTCAAAGATATATTCATAAAGCAATATGAGTTTGCTGTGAGCAATTACTTTTTGACTTCCTTGTAAAAACCTTGTGGGTATCTATAAGTTAAGAGATGTGCTTATAAACATTAAAACCAAAAGACAGATTGGAACTTTTGATACAATTCTATTTTACAATTAACTTCTGTCAAAACTTGCATTCATTGCTTAGCAGTTCAGTGATATACATTGCACCAAAATCGTTACATCTCATAATCGGTTAATAGTTCGATCGTTTTATTATTAATATTGATTATACGATTATGGCGATTACGCGATTAATCGATATTCGATTTGGATGGCTGATAAATTGATTTCTGAATTCAGAGATCAGAATTCAGAAATCAAAAAAGCCTTCTCGATGAGAAGGCTTTTTGTACCCAGAGCGGGACTTGAACCCGCACGGCCCAAGGGCCATTGGATTTTAAGTCCAACGTGTCTACCAATTCCACCACCTGGGCAAGGAACGTGACGCGAGACGCGAGACGCGTAACGCGTTCATGAATTAACTCAAAAAAAAACGATATCCATTATCATCGAATATCGAGTTTTCTTCTTGAGCGAAAAACGGGACTCGAACCCGCGACCCCGACCTTGGCAAGGTCGTGCTCTACCAACTGAGCTATTTTCGCAAACGGAGTGCAAATATACAGATTTTTTTAAAAAGCAAAAGTAGTTTGGGAGATATTTATATTATCAGCCGCCACCAACCAGTCGCCAGCAACCAGTTGCCAGTCGCCAGAATCCAGTCGCCAGTCGCCAGAATCCAGTCGCCAGTAAGCATTAGCCAACTTCTTTTTATATGTCGCAAGGCATTGGAGCAGAATTGGCAAAGCAAAGCTTTGCATTATTTCTTCTAAAACAATCAAATAATCTAAAAATAGAATGATCACCATTTCTGGTGACTGGCGACTGGAAACCGGCGACTGGCAATTGTTTACGATTTATTGAGTAGTTTCTTAATCTCATTTAGCTTCATCAAAGCTTCAACAGGAGTGAGGGTATCAATATCCATATTCAGGATGTCATCTTTGATCTGGTGTAGCAGAGGGTCATCCAGCTGGATAAAGCTCAATTGCAGATTATCATCTTTCTTTTTTGAACCTTTCCTGGTTTGCCTGGATAAATGCTCTGAACCATGCGATTTTTCAAGCTGAACAAGAATCTCATTTGCTCTGTTAACTACTGTTTGCGGAATACCTGCCATTTTAGCAACATGTATACCGAAGCTATGTTCACTGCCTCCCTTTTCAAGTTTTCTCAGGAAGATAACCTCTTTGTTCAGTTCTTTTATACTAACATGAAAGTTCTTTATTCTGGAAAATGAATGCGCCATTTCATTTAATTCATGATAATGGGTTGCGAATAAGACCTTTGCCCTGAACAATGGATGGTTATGCAGAAATTCTGTTATAGCCCAGGCGATAGAAATGCCGTCGTAAGTGCTGGTCCCTCTTCCTATCTCGTCAAGTATTATTAAACTTCGATCTGATATGTTATTAAGTATGCTGGCTGCCTCATTCATTTCAACCATAAAAGTTGATTCCCCTGAAGAAATGTTATCTGAAGCTCCTACACGTGTAAATATCTTGTCTATTATTCCTATCTCAGCAGATTTTGCAGGAACAAAACATCCCATCTGAGCAAGAAGGGTGATTAAAGCGGTTTGACGTAATAAGGCTGATTTACCTGACATATTAGGACCGGTAATTATTATTATCTGTTGTTTTTTATTATCCAGATAAACATCGTTTGGTATGTATTCTTCATCAGGAGGTAGCTCATGTTCAATAACCGGATGACGTCCGCTTTTTATATTTATAATATAGGAGTCATTTATTTGTGGTTTATGATAATCATTTTGTATGGAAACAGTTGCAAAAGAGATAAAACAATCAAGCCTGGCAATGATATTTGCATTTATCTGAATAGGTTTGATAAACTCTGAGATCTCATAAACAAGTGATTGATAGACCTCCAGTTCAAGCTTGAATATCTTCTCCTCAGCTGATAAGATCTTCTGCTCATATTCTTTTAGCTCTTCTGTAATATATCTTTCACTGTTTACAAGGGTTTGTTTTCTGTTCCATTCTTCCGGTACTTTATCTTTATGAGTGTTGGTTACCTCAATGTAATATCCGAAAACATTATTGAAGCCAATCTTTAATGAAGTAATTCCTGTTTTTTCTATCTCTCTTTTTTGAATCTTCTCAAGGTGGTCTTTTCCTGAGAAAGCAAGAGTTCTTAATTCATCAAGTCTTTCATTAACACCATCGTTAATTATATTTCCTTTAATTGCGAGGGTAGGAGGGTCTTCTTTGATTTCTTTTTCAATTTTACTTCGAATGCTTTCACAAGGATTAAGTAATTCTGCTAATTTTTTTAATCCTGAATTTTTTGATGCTGAACATGTTGATTTAATTTCTTCAACAGCAAATAAAGCCTTTTTAAGCTGGATTATTTCACGCGGATTGATCTTTCCAATGGCTACCTTAGATATAATTCTTTCCAGGTCACCACATTTCTTAAGGGACTGGCTTAGTTCTTCCTGGAATTCAGTATTATTAATCAGGAAATCAACATTGTCAAGTCTTTCTTCTATGCCTTTTTTATCTTTTAAAGGCATTATTATCCATCGTTTGAGCAGTCTCCCACCCATAGGTGTTTGTGTTTGATCTATGATTTCCAGAAGGGTTCTGGCATTTTCATTTATTGGAAGTACAAGCTCAAGGTTTCTGATAGAAAACCTATCGAGCCAGACATATTTATCTTCTTCTATTCTTGATATTTTGCTTATATGCTGCAGCCTCTCATGATGGGTTTCTTCAAGATAATGAAGCGCTGCTCCTGCACCTATGATGGAATATTCAAGTTCCTCTATTCCAAAACCTTTTAAGGATTTAGTGCCAAAATGCCTGCAAAGTTTTTCGTAAGAAAAATCTTTGGTAAAGACCCAATCTTCAAAAGTATTAGTATAGAACTTATTCCCGAATCTTTCAATGAAATTATTCAGCTTGTTTTTTTGTACTATTACCTCCGAGGGTTTTAAACTTTGAAGTAATTTGTCGATATATTCATTGCTCCCCTGTGCAACATAGAATTCTCCAGTTGAGATATCAAGGAATGAAACTCCTGATTTTTTATGTGTGAAATGTACTCCTGCTAAAAAATTATTTTCTTTTTGATTAAGAACATTATCATTGTAAGAAACACCCGGAGTTACCATCTCAGTAACTCCTCTCTTTACGATCTTTTTTGTAAGCTTTGGATCTTCAAGTTGTTCGCATATGGCAACTCTTTGTCCGGCTTTAACAAGTTTGGGGAGATATGTATCGAGGCTATGGTGAGGAAATCCGGCAAGATCAACATAAGAGGCGGCACCATTAGCCCTTTTTGTTAATACTATTCCAAGGATCTTTGAGGCTTTTACAGCATCTTCCCCAAAGGTTTCATAAAAATCGCCAACTCTGAATAATAATAATGCATCAGGATATCTTCCTTTGATATTGTTATATTGTTTCATCAAAGGAGTTTCAACTATTTTATCTTTACCTGCCAAGTCCTCTTTTGTTTTTGTTACACAAATTTAATTTAAATTGCAGGAAATCACATTGAGATAAAGTTTTAGTCTTTAACAATTCAACGTAATTTTGTTGATAACTTTTAAATAATTTATATGCGTAAGCTACAACTGGAAGAGCTTGAAAGAATATCAATTGGGGAATTTAAAGAATCTGCAAAAATTCCATTAACTATAATCCTAGATGATGTAAGGAGTTTAAATAATATAGGATCTGTTTTCAGGACTGCGGATGCCTTCAGAATTGAGATGATACATTTATGTGGAATTACTGCCTGCCCACCACACAGAGATATACATAAAACAGCACTTGGTGCAACTGAATCTGTATCCTGGAAATATTATAAAGATATTACTGAGTCTGTCGATGAACTAAAAAATAATGGATATTTTATATGTGGAATTGAGCAAACATCTGACTCAATCAGTATTGATGAGTTTGATAAATCAGATATAGAAAGGATTGCTGTTATTTTTGGCAATGAAGTAAATGGGATAAATGACAAAATCCTTGAAAAGCTTGATATATGCATTGATATCCCCCAATATGGAACTAAACATTCTCTGAATATTTCAGTTTGTGCAGGTATTGTGCTCTGGGATTTATTTAATAAATTCAAAATTTATATTAAAGAGTAGTTGCTTGCTTGAAACATTTGATTTTAATAGTCGTAGAAAGTATTGTAATAAATGATTAAATCTTTTATTATTTTGTTATATATGAACAATAATTTCATATTTTTGCCATATAAGAGTTAATATAAATAGTGTTTTTGAAAAAACATTATTTATTGTATATTTGTATTTGAAGGTAAATAATAAGATTTCAATATTTTAAAAATTAGAATTATGAAAAAGATGTACGATTCTGTTT
>CAZDWF010000119.1:0-10570 GCA_964508895.1 uncultured Bacteroidales bacterium | reverse complement strand
TTCAAGAATCCCTAAGGAGTAATGTCGACCACTCTTAAAAGATTATTAAATTTGTCGTGGATGAATACAACCCATGCCTTCAAATCCAAGCGATTTGGATTTCAGTACATTCTGCTTTAATCCTTCAGAATCTGAGACATCTGAAAATACTGAGTCTATAGGTTGTTTGCCTGCAGCTCTTGCTGCGTTAACAAGTTGTGATCTTGCAAAGAATGATTCTGAGCCTTCGTTTGTCCTGAGAGTTCCTATGTCTGCAGTGTAGTCCTCAAGTCCAATAGCAAGTGCGACAATATTATCAGCAGAGGTAGCAATCTCATATGCTTTTATAATTCCTAATGCACTTTCAATGATAGGCATTAACCAGATATTATTCTTAATTTTATATTTATCCTTTATCTTCTGGATCTTAATATTAACCTTATGAATCTGGCTGGCTGACTCACACTTAGGAACTAAGATCAGATTTATATTATGAGGAACAATATAATTAAGGTCAGCCAATCCCTGAGGAACCTGATTTATTCGAACCATGCGCTCAGCACCATAGAAATTCAGTGATCTTAAAGCATTCCTGATAAGAAATCGTGCTTCAAATTTTTTATCAGGAGCAACTGCATCTTCCAGATCAAGGATAACTCCGTCAGGATTGTGAACTCCTGCATTTATCATTAAACTTGGAGTGTTTCCCGGAAGATAGAGTCTTGATATTCTATCCCTGTCACGCTCTGTTACATATTTATTCTCCTCAATGAAATCAGGTAAAAACTCCTTATCAGATTTCACCAGCTTTTTATATGCAGCCTCCATTCGGGCTGCCAAAACAAACTCAAGTGCTCCGGAATCTTCAATATCAATTTTGGCATTTTTAATGCCATAGAATGCAGTGAAATCTTCTGTAAGCTTTAAAATGGAGTTGCCAAACATTACCCTTACTTTGCTTTTAAGATTTATGTCCAGTCCTCCCTTTTTCGTCAGGGATATCTCTACGAAACAATCTGAGCGAATACCCGGTCCTTTGTTTCCTGCTGATGCTGTTTTTAATTGATCTGCTGCCATTGTTATTAAAATAATGTGATTTGTCAGATAAATACTATGCAAAGATTAAAAGATTTTTACAATAATACTTCTAAGAAGAAAGATAAAAACAATAAATAATGCTAATTTTGAAAGTGTATAAATACAGATGTTAATTATGCGTTATTTTTTAGGACAATTTGGTTTAATGTTTTTTCTTTTTGTTGCACTTTCATCCTGTAAAAAAGACGGTGATGAAGGCAGCTCTGTAAATGATTTTGAAAAGCCTGTTATTACTATACTTGGTGATAACCCATATTATACTCAGAAAGATTCATCTTATACCGATCCCGGTGCTACTGCTCATGATAATATTGATGGTAATATTACTTCAAATATAGTAGTAACGAATAATGTAAATGTGAATGTTGAAGGAGATTATACTGTGAATTACATGGTAGCTGATATTGCCGGAAATGTTGCTGATACATTCCGGGTAGTAAAAGTTCAGGTTTTTAAATAATTAGTTCATCCCCGGATCGGAGGGAAAGTTCTTCCAGTGTGAATAATTTGTTCCAAGATCTCTTAATGTCCTATCCCATAATTTGTCAGGATGAGTATTGAAAAGTACATCTAATTCAATGTCAGACACAAGCCATGAATTTTTTTGAAGTTCCTCTTCGAGTTGATTGCTTCCCCATCCTGAATAACCTACATAAAACCTGATATCATCTTTTTTTAGCTGTTGTAAGATCATTAACTCTTTGATCTGTTCAAGGTTTCCTCCCCAGAATAGACCCTTGATGATTTCCTGGCTTTCTTCAATCCTTTCACCCAGGGAGTGAACGAAAAACAAACTACTGTTCTGTACCGGCCCTCCAAGATAAATCTGAGTTTCAAAATCAGGAAAATCCTTGACGATATCATTGAATCTGGTTGTGAGTGGTTTGTTCATAATGAGACCAAAAGAACCTTCTTCGTTATGCTCAGCAAGTAAAACCACAGATCTTTTAAAATAATAGTCACCCAATAAAGGTTCAGAAATGAGTATCTTCCCCCTTTCAGGAATAATATTATTTGATTTGATGTTAAGTAAATTATGAATGTCTTTCATTTGCTGATGATATTCTTCAATAATTTATACTTTTGATATCTAAATATACAAAAATAATTGCCTGCATGGGTAAAAAACTAGATAATAATATTCATTTTATTAAACTGAGAGAGAAGTATACTGTTTTTACATTCAATGACTATTTTGTTAATATTGAAAAACAGGAGCTAAAAATAGAATTTGATTTTAATATATCTGATGAGTTTTATTTCAGGCCTTCATATCGGATTGGATTAAAGGAATGTTATAATACTGAAATTTTGTCTGAAGAGTCACTTCATACATTAGTGTTTCATATTGGTTTAATTGAAATGATCAGTTACTGGAAGGCTACATGTTCTCCTAAACTGATTATTAATGCAGGGAAATTGTCCTTAGGTCAGATACGATTTTTTGAAAAAATATTTTATAATGGACTTGGAGAATTCAGGTATTTGAATGGCATAGAAGTGTCACAGGATCAATTTGTTAACATTGTTTGCAAGGAAGCTGACAATCCTGGAGATATTAATATAAAAACAGAAAATAAATATCTTGTCCCGGTAGGAGGAGGAAAGGATTCCGTTGTAAGCCTTGAAATACTAAAAAGCAGTGGGAGAGAGGTAGTACCTTTTTCTTTGAATCCATCTATTGCTATTAATGAGAGTATAAAGAATGCAGGAATTAGCAGTGATGATGTAATTGTTTTTAACAGGAAACTGGATAATAAACTATTGGAGTTAAATGATAAAGGATTCTTAAACGGGCATACTCCGTTTTCAGCGTTACTGGCTTTTAATACACTGCTGGCTGCTGCGTTCACAGGATCGAAGTGGATTGCATTGTCGAATGAATCAAGCGCTAATGAACCTACTGTTCCGGGCACCAGTATCAACCACCAGTATTCAAAATCATTTGAATTTGAAAATGATTTCAGGGAATATTGTTCACATTATATTACAAAGGATATTAAATACTTTAGCTTTTTACGACCTTTGAATGAATTGCAGATTGCTTCACTGTTTTCAAAATTTCCCCGGCATTTTAATTCTTTTAAAAGTTGTAATGTGGGAAGTAAGGAAAACAAGTGGTGTGGTAACTGCCCGAAGTGCCTTTTTGTATTTATCATTTTAAGCCCATTTGTCGAGGAGAAAGTATTGTTAAGAATATTCGGGAAAGATCTTTTAAATGAAACCGGATTAAAAAATATCTTTGACGAACTCATTGGAATTTCAGATGTAAAGCCTTTTGAATGTGTTGGCACAATTGATGAAGTTAATACTTCATTATGCAGGATAATTGATCGGTATAAAGCAGAGAATTTACCTGAGTTGCTGAAATATTATACAGGATTGAACATTTATAAAGAAAGCTGCAAGAGAGATTTTAAAGATACCTTGATGAAAATATCTGATGATCATAAATTTGATAATGACATCCTGCAATTATTAAGAAATAAACTTAAAGATTTTGAGATTATATAGGTGATGCTTGAAAAACTAAAAGAACTTATTGAAGGTAAGTCTGTTTGCATTCTTGGCTTTGGAAGAGAAGGACAGTCTACATATCATACCATTCGAAGGATATCGGAAGATGTTGTGATTACTATTGCTGATAAAGATGCCTCACTCTTGTTTAGTCTCCCGTTTTTAAACTCTGATTGTAACATAAATTTCCATGGGGGCAAAGATTATCTTTCCATCCTGAGTAAATATGATATTATTTTTAAAACTCCCGGGATTACTTTGAAGCAATTAGATAATCCTGAGGTAATTGATAAAATCACTTCTCAGTCTGAGGTCTTCATTGATTATTACAAGGAAAGAATAATTGGCATTACAGGCACGAAGGGAAAAAGCACGACAGCAAGTCTGATATATAATATTTTAAGCCATGCAGGAAGAAAAACCATCCTTGTCGGAAATATTGGATTGCCTCCTTTTGAAAGCCTTGATGATATAGAAAATGATACGGAAATTATATACGAGCTTTCATCCCATCAGCTTGAAACCTTGGAGGTTTCGCCACATATAGCCATTATCCTGAATTTATTTGAAGAACACCTTGATCATTATAATTCATATGATGATTACAAAAACGCCAAATTGAATATTGCAAAGTATCAGAAGCCAGATGATGTGCTTATTTATAATATGGATAATGAGGAACTCTGTGATTCCCTTTATGGGTTTGATTATAGCGGAGTGAAATATGCAGTTTGTATTAAGGATAGAGCGAATTGTAATGCTTGTACAGATAAAAACAAATTGATATTGAGACTTAGGGATCAGGAAATTGGCTTTAGTATTATAGATTCTGTAAATATTAAAGGCGAACATAATCTGGTAAACTGTTTGATGTCTGCCATGGTATGCAAGATTAAAGGGGTTAAAGATCAGGATGTTATTAAAGGACTTATAAGTTTTGAAGGATTAAGGCACCGGATTGAGTTAGTGGGCAAATTTGGAGGGATTAGCTTTTATAATGATTCAATTGCAACGATTCCTCAGGCTACAATGGAAGCAATTAAAACAATTGGAAATGTTGAGTTTTTAATACTTGGAGGATTCGATAGAGGAGTTGACTACAATTATCTTGCAGGGTTTCTGGGAGACATTCACATAAAGAATATTTTATGCATTGGAAATGCAGGAAAAAGGATATTCGGTTTACTGCAGGAAACAAACTGCATGTCTAAGGTTCAGATCTTTGACACCTATGAAGATATTTTCAAATATATAAAATCCATTGCTGAAGATGGAGATACATGCCTTTTATCACCAGCCGCCGCCAGCTATGATATGTTTAAAGACTTCGAAGAGCGTGGTGATAAGTTTACAGAACTAGCCAAGTCGTTAAGAGGTTAGTTATAGAGATGCCTGATGCCTGATGCCGGATGCCGGATGCCTGATGCCTGATGCTTTCAACCAATATTAATTATTAATTCTTTTCACCAGCTTTTGGTTCTTCTTTAGTTTCTTTTTTGGGTTCCTCTTTAGGTTCTTTTTCCGCTTTTGCTTTTGGTGAAGCTTTTTTAGTTTCTTTTTTTTCAGCAACAACTTCAGCCTTTTCTGCTTTTTCAACCACGTCTTCTTTTTTAATCGGCTCAACTATTTCTTTCTTTTCAGCCGGCTCAACAACTTCTGTCTTTTTAACTTTTTCAACTACTTCCTCTTTCTTGGGTTTGGCTTTCTTTGCTGTGGGTTTAGCAGGTTTTTTAACTGGTTTTTCTTTTTCAACACCCGGTAAAGTAAGTTTGTTTTTTAATTTTTTTGGCCTTCTAACTCCGTAAGATCCTTTAATTATCTTTCCTCTCTTGGTTTTTTTATCTCCTTTTCCCATGATTTTATTTTATTGTTTTATTAATTTATTGTTATTAGTCACTAAATACTAAAATCTAAAAGCTAAATTACAATATTCTATTTAAATTCCACTTGATCAACGCATTTTCCTTTGAAATTCCTTCTCATGTAATTCATTTTTCTTAACAACATTCCTGGCCCAGTTAAGCAGAGTTTCAGTTTTTTCTTCTTCTGTTAGTTTCCACTCAATTTTTGATTTATGCAATTTTGAAATTATACTGCTGATAATAATTGCTGCAGAAACGGATATATTAAAACTTTCAGTGAAACCAAACATTGGAATTTTCAAATATTCATCTGCATGATTTGTCATCTCATTAGTTAATCCATGCATTTCAGTTCCGAAAAACAGAGCAAATTTATTATTGAAATTAAAGTCTTCGAGATCAACACCATCTTTATGGGGTGTGGTTGCAATGATTCTGTAACCTTTCTTTTTTAATGATTTTATACAATCAACTGTATTGTTGGTATGTTTATTATATTTGATGAGATTGACCCATTTTGATGCACCAAGGGCAACATACGGATTGACCTCATATTTATTATTATTCTCAATGATGTGAATATCCTGGATGCCGAAACAATCACAAGTTCTTAATATGGCGCTGGCATTATGGGGCTGGTATATATCTTCAAGGACGAGTGTGATATGATTTGTCCGGTAATTAATAATTGTATCAAACAGTCCTTTTTTATTCTCTGAAATATATTCACACAGGTAATTATACAAATTGTTTTTATAGGCTATTGAATCCTGATCCATCACTGATAATTCTGATTATGGACAAATATAAAACTAATCTTTTTGATTATAGTCTGAAAATCTGTTCAATACTTATGAAAAAGATGCTGAAAATTTGTATAGAGTGTTTCCATTATTTAAAAAAAAGATTACTTTTGCACCACCAAAAATGATATGTTATGGCCAAAAAGACCGACAAGACTGAAGATCAAATTGTAGCCCTTGAGGAGGCCTTAGGGAAAACGGAACAATTTATTGAGAGAAATCAGAAAATACTGATCATCGTTATTTCAGCAATTGTAATTATTATCCTTGGATTTTACGGTTATAAAAAGCTTTATGTTGCTCCACAGGAAACAGAGGCACAGGAACAAATGTTCCAGGCAGAAGCTTATTTTGAAGTGGATTCATTGAGCAGAGCTTTATATGGCGATGGGAACAACCTTGGATTTATTGATATTGCGAGCGAATATAGTGTTACCAAAGCAGGGAATATTGCCAATTATTATGCAGGAATCTGCTTCCTGAAGAAAGGAAATTTTGAGGAAGCCCTGAACTATCTGAATGATTTTTCACTTGAAGGCCAGATCATCGCTCCAATGGCATTGGGTGCAATGGGTGATGCTTATATGGAACTTGGCGATATGGAAACTGCTGTTGATTACTACATGAAAGCAGCTGATTATGATATCAATGATTTTACTACCCCGCTGTTTTTAATGAAAGCCGGCTGGACTTACGAACTCCTTGAAGAATATGATAAAGCCTTTGATACTTTTGATCGCATTGATAAAGAGTTCCAGAGGAGCCCTGAAGCAAGGGACGTGCCTAAATACAAGGCAAGGGTAAAAGCCAAAAGCGAAAATAAATAAACGTAACGCATCACAACATCCTTCATCTTTCATTAACATTTATCTATCTTTACCCTCATGAAAAGAGAGTTAAATATCATCTTCATGGGAACTCCTGAATTTGCAGTTCCTTCACTTGATATTTTATTGGAGAATAATTACAAAGTGTCAGCAGTTGTTACAGCACCTGATAAGCCAGCCGGAAGGGGAAAGAAAATACGTATGTCTGCAATAAAAGAATATGCTCTTTCAAAAGGTCTTAAAATTTTTCAGCCGGAAAATTTAAAGGATAAAGAATTTCAATCTGAATTGAGTGCTACGAATGCAAACCTTTTCATTGTAGTTGCTTTCAGGTTGCTACCCAGGACAGTCTGGGAAATGCCGGAATACGGATCATTTAATCTTCATGCTTCCTTGCTCCCTCAATACAGAGGTGCAGCACCTATGAACTGGGCAATAATCAATGGGGAGAAAGAAACCGGACTTACTACCTTTTTCCTGAAGGAGAAAATAGATACAGGTGATATTATTTTGCAGGAGAAAGTTGAAATAAATGATAATATTTCATTAGCTGAATTGCACGATCTGATGAAAGAAACCGGAGCTTCTCTTGTTCTGAAAACTGTGAAAGGTATACAGGATAATTGCTTAAAGACCAGAAGCCAAATATTAGCTTCTGATTCAACATTAGAAATTAAGGCAGCACCTAAGATCTTCAGGAAAGACTGTGAAATTGACTGGGATAATAAGGGAGAGAATATCAGAAACCTAATAAGGGGATTGAACCCTGTTCCGGGAGCTTTTACTCATCTTATATCTCCTGATGGTAATTCTGTTCAGTTAAAAATGTATAATTCTGGTTTTATTAAGGAGGAAAATACAGGCAAAGCAGGCAGCATTGACACCGATGGGATGAGCTATTTAAAGATTTCTGCTTCTGATGGTTGGGTCAGTTTATTTGAACTGCAACTCCCAGGAAAAAAACGCATGAAAATCCAGAATTTTTTGCATGGATTTAAGCTCTCGAAATCATGGATTGTCAGATGATACAGAGACACCCCCTCTGAAACCCTTATGAATAGGTCTTTTTCAGGCAAGTTATTAACAAAATCACAGATTTATTAACATTTATAGGGGTTTCCGAGCTTTTTTCCTTGACTTTTTCAATTATTCGTATATATTTGTAAGTGTATAAAAATTCATTGATTTATTAATTTAAAAAAGAGAGTTATGAATAAAGCAGAATTAATTGATGCAATTGCAGCTGACACCGGTTTAACTAAAGCTGATGCTAAAAGAGCACTTGAATCATTTGTTGACACTACTTCAAAAGCATTAAAAGGTGGTGACAGGGTAGCACTTGTTGGATTTGGTTCATTCTCAGTAGCAAAAAGAGCTGCACGTAAAGGTAGAAATCCAAAAACCCAAACGGAAATGACTATCCCAGCTAAGAAAGTGGTTAAATTCAAACCAGGAAATGAACTGGCTGGTGCAGTAAAGTAAAAAAATGGATAAAGAATTATGGAACCCTGGCCAAAAGCCGGGGTTTTTTATTTGTAGTTGAAAACAAAACGATAAGGTAGATCAGCATCCTCTTCTGCATAATCAATGCCGATTCGTTTTGTGATGGAAATATCAGATCTCTTCACCTCAATGCCTTTGTCTTCTAGCCAGATAATATCTCCACAAAGATCTAAGCCTGTATGTGAATAGTGAATGCCAAGCACTTTGGATAATTTACCCGGCCCATTGGTATCTTTTTCTCCTTTCACTGATCTGCCCGCTCTCTCACTCATAATATCTTTACCATCTACAGGAACTATTCCCCTGATCAATACTGCATGCGGTATTCCTTCAATATTGGTAACTACATTAAATAAAGAATGCACTCCATAACATAAGTATACATAAGCCCTGCCTCCCTTTCCAAACATTGTTTCCGTTCTTCTGGATCTCAGATTGTTATATGCATGCGATGCTTTATCTGTGGCACCGGCATAAGCTTCGGTTTCATTGATAATACCACTGGTAATTATGCCGTTGAAATTTGTTGCCAGTACTTTCCCCAAAAGGTTACTGGCAATTTCAACAACATCATCTCTGAAGTAAAATGACCCGGGAAGTTTCATCTTAATTAATAAAATAACCTATTCCAAACGTAATGTTAAAGGATTGGATGTTTTGATTGAATGTATTTGTATTAGTGATATTGTTATCGAAATAGGTTTTCACATCTTTAAATTCAGGATGTGAAGCAATATAATCACAATTCAGGCTTATATATTTACTTCCTCTTAAATTGTACCTGAAACTGGCACCAAGGTCATAAGTAAAGGCAGGTGCCTTTCCTTTTTCCTGTAAGATATAATGCTTTTCGTTTGGGTTTACAGTCTTGTCAGTAATATCAACCCGGATCTCCGGAGAGTAAATGTAGAAAATTCCTGCTAAAGCTCTTCCATCAATGGCTGCTTTCCTGCCCAATGGTATGCTCACTAATGCTCCAACAAGCAATCCGCCCAGGCCCCATTGCTTGGTTTCTACTACAATAGCAGTTTTATTGGGGTCGAAATTGTTCTTATCAATAACCTCATTGCTTATCTTTTGCTGATCTAATCTGTTGACTAATCCACCTGCCAGGGCTCCCACTCCAACATAATCATTAAACTTATATCCTAGCTGAAGATTGAGATTACCTCCCGCTTTAGCAAATCCTGAAGCGGGATCACTAAAGTCAGTATTACCATATTCTCCCATTGGTATATTTACCCCAAAATTGATGCTTGCAATTACTCCCTCCTGGGAGAAAGAATTACATGTTAATACCAGAAAAGTAACGATAAGTAAAAGAGATAAGATCGATTTTAATTGCTTCATATGATTAAATTTATATGATAAAAGTACTAATAAGTTTTAAACCTGAAAGGTTCAGCTTAGCTGATTAATTCACAAATTTTTCTATTACAAAGCCAAACTACTTTGATTAAAGGCAATGCTCGCTTTTCGATTCTCAATGTAACTAATGCTACATCAGCGATTCTCAAAGTTGCGCTCACCTTTACTCTTTGTATTTTGGCTTCTCATGACGAAAAACTCATGAATTATTCAGCTTAGAACAATTTAAATTGTTTTTTCCATTTATATTTCTGATCCTGATCCCGGGAGATACTTTTTTGTTCCATTAAATATCGGATTACCTTGATTATCTTATTTTCATCATAATCTTTGATCTCAAAAACAATTTCCTGCAAGCTTAGGCTTTCTGTACTGATTAATTTTTTCAATGCATCTTTGATTCTTTTGAATTCAAGTTCATTGATATTTAACTCATTAATTTTTTTACATACATCACACTTTCCGCAACGAGGTGCTTCTTTCTCGCCAAAATATTCGATCAGGGATTTACTTCTGCATTTGTCAATTGAAGCAGCATAATTGATCACTGATTCCAGGCGCTTTATTGCAGCCTTTTTTCTTTCGCTATAATTCTCTTTAGAAATAATTACAT